>JACMKO010000415.1 GCA_014380065.1 Leptolyngbya sp. ES-bin-22
ATTCTGTCTCCCCCTCCGACTCCTCAGCTAGAATCGCGTAGATTTCTCGCTTTACCTGTTCAAGTCGATCGCGCACCCGACTCATGCGTTCTGGATTACCACCACGAGCAACCTGCATGACAGCCACAGCCAGATCCGCTGCCGCCTTGCGTAACGCCATAAATTCCTGTGGCTTGCCTGCCATCACAATGTTGAAAGCATCCCACGGCGAACCAGAAGTCGTCTGCTGATTCCGCTCTGCCAGCAGTTGTGCCCCTTCCTCTGTCATCGTATAAACGCGCTTGCCTCCAGTTGCTTCGCTAGTTAGGATAACCGCCTTCCTCCAGCCTTTGCAGCGTTGGATAGACCCAACCGGGGCTGAGGCTACGGAAGCCGCCATAGCGCGTTCCGAGTTCTTTGATCAGCTCGTAACCGTGTCGGGGATCAGCTTAAAACCCGCAGCTATTTGGCTGCTTTGGCGACGGCTTGCCGCTGGTGCCTCATCCGCTCAAAGCTGAGCGCTCCTACTCCTAACGTCACCAGCAGAATGCCAAAAATTTGCACCCATTGCAGTGGATTGTTGATCAACAGAAATGCCAGCAGCGCCGTCACAACAGGACCGCTCGATGCAACGATCGACGCTAGCGCAGCACCCATGTAGCGCACACCAAAATTGTTCGTCAAGTAGCCAACGAGGGTCAAACCACCTAAAAGAATGCCGCCCACTACAAAGCCAAGCGGTTGATCCACCTGGACATCCTTGGGTGGAAGAAACGTCAAAATGACGCTAGATAGCACAAAAATCGTTGAGAACTGAATCAATGTCACTGGAATCGGGTGGAGCTTCTTAAAGCCAAGCTGCATACAGAGAAGGTAAAACGCAAACGCGATCCCTGACGCGATCGCGATTAATGCCCCACCGCCTGACATCGTGCCACTGGATGATGTAATCCCAGGCAAAGCCGTAAAAAACACACCGAGCAAAATCGTGAACATCACAGCCCATCGCAGACGGGTGGGGCGATCGCCAAACAGAAACCACGCCAGCGGCACCGTCACGATCGGGTACATAAACAAAATTGTGACCGCTGGACCGGCACCAATCTTTCCGATCGCAATATAAATCAGTACCTGAGACAGGAACAAAAACATGCCACTACCAACCACATTGAAGAGTGGGCGGCGATCGGGAGCTGTCAAAAATTTCTTCAGCTCCCTCCAGACCGGCGGATATAAAAACATGGCTACAGGCACCATCAACGGCAGCACAACCAGCATCCGGAGCCACAGAATCAACAGAGAATTACCTAAGTTGAGCTGAATAAAGCCGCCTAGCTTGATACCACCACTCAACCAACCTAAGATGACGCTCTCGCGACCAATAATGCGTACCACAACGTTGTGGACTGACAGCGCCGCCGTCGAGATTAGCACCAGCACCAGCCCGATTTGAAAATGAGAAAGTTCTTGCCTAGTCGTGGTGGGGAGGGGAAGCGGTGCGCCCGGTGCTTCTAGCGGAATCGGACGCGCGATCGGCGGCTGCGATGCTGCATTATAAAGTTGATTGGGTCGTGAATGAAGCTCCCTGACCGATGATTGCGGCGGAGAAGGCAGCGCTGGATCAAGCTGAGCGGTGCTGCCATTCGTGGGAATCGGTGCGTAGTTGCCCCTTCTGGGATCATTGCCTTCTGTGGCATACCCGTTCTCTCTGGGATAGCCATGCTCGCGAGGCATCTGCGGCGCGACCACGCGATTGGCTTCCATCTGCATCTGTTCCCGCAGTCGGTTAATCAGCGCTTCTAAAATCGCTTCGCCTTGCTGCTCCAGGCTTTGCATTCGGTTAAGCTGCTGTGACAGCGAGCTTTGATAGCTATTCAACTCCTGCTGCAACGCTTTAAAGGTTGTACTAAAGGTGGAATCTAAGGACGCTAACAAGCGGTGAGCGTGATCACTATGACTGTTGGCGGCTGCCAGGGGTGCATCAGCATTAGGTTGCTGGGTCGGCACAGCCTGGTGAGTGCTGGCAAGCTGATTAAGCCGCTGTATCATCAGCGCTTGCAAGTGATTTGACAGCACCTGAGCCAGTTGTTTTGCCCAAAGCTGCTGTTGTGCAATTTGCTGCTGCGAGAGAGTTTCTAACTGCCGCGATTGCAACGTCTGATAATAGGCTTGCAGTTTGTCAATATCTGACATGAGCCGGAGCTTTTCGGCTTGCAGTCGGGCAACGTCCCGTGAAAGCTGACCAATGACCCCCTGCTGAAGATTGGTGAGATCCTGCGTGACAGACTGTAGGACACTCTCCGCCGTTTGAGCGCTTGGCGCTCCAGCTTCTGGCTGTCCATAAGGTGTATTCGATCGCGCAGTGCGCCCTTCAGACATTGGAGAATCGCCCAGTTGCCCCATGAATGGTTTCCTCTAATCTGCCAATCTTAAGTACAGGTGCTAACCGATCAGCGTATAGCAGTAAGAATGCCCCATCTGGTGATTAAACTTATGCTTCACATGCAAATCATCCGTTTTTACGTTACTCGCCCTTGAAGGAAACGATGACTCAAAGGCGAAAAATTTAAATAGCAGAGTGTAAAGGTGGCGAAAGGATGAACACTAGCTTCAGGTGAATGTATCGCAGCCAACCGTGTTTATTTTTTATCATTAAAGCACCCAATTAAACTGACCATCTCTTCTAGTGTTCTGTCAAGAATTTTTTGACGGGTTGAAAACCCTCAAAAAACACACCTCCAAATTTTCCCGGCTTTGGTTTACCCGTCAAATTTCAGTTGACGGACTACTAGCGATCAGCCGTCAGCTTTTAGCATCAAGCATGTTCGGTCTCATTAAGTCCGCTTACTGACAGTCGAGCAAAACAGGTAACGTGTTCGTCAACGCTTCCAGCAACAGCTCAAAGCCTTCACTGATCGAAAGGAACTGTTGAATGCTGGAGTTGCTCACAGGCAGAAACCAGAACAGCTTATGCAGTCAAAGATCGCCACCTACTTTCAATGCCTGTAATGATGACACAAACGTTGAGTAGAAGGATAGCTCCGAATTCCAGCGATCGCTGCTCTACTGAAGCGGTAGTAACCAGCGACTGAGACTAAAAAATGCTGCCCCTAGAGCGGCAGCTAACGGCACCGTGACAACCCAAGCAAGCCCGATCGAGCCAAGGGTTTGTAGACGGATGGCGCTCGTCGTTTGTACCAAGCCAATACCCACCACCCCACCCACCAGCGCATGGGACGTGGAAACAGGTAAACCTAAGCGTGATGCCAACAAAACGGTTGTGGCAGTCGCAAGTTCAGCACAGAAGCCGCCACTGGGCTGTAGTGGAATAATGCCCTCGCCGATCGTCACAATCACCTTTTTGCCCCAAACTGCCAAGCCCGCGACAATACCGATGCCTCCCAGCACCAAAACCCACAGTGGCACCTCAAAGCTTTCTAAAGGAACGCCGCCCGTGCGACGAATGTAAGCGATCGTGGCTAACGGTGCCACTGCATTACCGACATCATTTGACCCATGAGCGAACGCAACGAAACAAGCGCTTAAAAGTTGAAACCGAGCCAGAAGGAATTCAACAGGTGAGGAGTGAGAAGCAAGGGCTGAGGAGCCAGGAATCAGGACTGAGGGAGGGAAAGCTGGGTCAGCTTCAATCGCTCTAAGTCTCTGCGTCTCGGCGGTTATCAACTCTAAGTGCTGCCAACTCACTAGCGTTAACCCAATCACCGCGATCGCGCCAATGGTTAACGAAACCGTATGCAATGGTAGTGGTAGAGCCGCAAAAACAGGCTTTTCCACAAGGGCTGGCAGCACAATCATGCCAAACGAACTCAGTAGAGCCGCGCTCAGCCAAGGAATCCATTCCCTTAGCTGAGCGATCGCGTCTGGCTGGTCGAGAATCCAGCGTTTGATTTGGCTGTAGAATAAAGCTGCGATCGCGCCACTCACAAGTGGAGTCACAAGCCACGAGAGCGAGATGATGCCAATGAATCGCCAGTCAACCGCTTGAGGACCAATCGCAACACAGGCAAAGCCAGCGATTGCCCCTACAACGGCGTGGGATGACGATACTGGCAGACCTTTGATCGTTGCGATGTTCAACCAAATGCCACAGGCAAGGAGCACAGCAACCATTCCTACCACCAGCACCACTGGCGTTGTCGCAAAGAAAGCCGGATTGACAAGCTTTGTTGCCAACGTCGTTGATACGCCCCGCCCAAACAGCACTGCTCCTGCAAACTCCAAAATGCCTGCAATGACTAATGCCTGACGTAGGGTCACAGCTTTTGACCCAACCGACGTGCCCATTGAATTGGCGACATCGTTGGCTCCTAGATTCCATGCAAGGTAAAAGGCGAGGAGGCTTGTGAGTAGTATGAGCAAGTGCAATCGTCCACTGGTGTTTCTTTATTTGCGAGTTGGCAATGTCTGTCAGAAGAGGAGGTATGTAAGCTTTCAGTACTTGCCACTACTTTTAGCTCAAACCTGAGACAGCCTGCCAACGGAAAAGCGTAAATTTTATGAAATGTGCGATCGTCAAACTGGCATAAAGCTATCTCTAATTTCATCGGGTTTACACAAGCATACGTAACATACGAAAAATATCCCTGTTACCTATGAGGGATGCAGAACTTAAGCATGTTTAAGATGCTAGTTAGGGCAGGTTTGTGCTTGATCCGCAGAGATAGGTCATGATCTCAATAACAACTGGGCAGACAAAAAAGATGGAAAGCTCTGATGGTTTGTTCTCATCAAATGCTTTCAAGGACTTTTCAGGGCAGGCTTCAGGAAGGGCAGCTAAGACCCATGATTACACCTGCTATGAGTGTGGCGTAGACTACTTTTTTGAGATCAATAGCCTTAAGGCAGTCGCCTACATGACGGGGCAAGGCAAGGGAATTAAGCCGAACGACTACATCATCCTTCAGCTTGGCTCTCATCCTCAACGCTATCAGGTCAAGAGCATCGATTATTACGGACATCCATCAGAGATGTGGATCGCGTTGCTTAAGGCGATCGCTTAGGTCAAGCGTCGGCAGTATAGTCCCTATTTTCTCCTGAGCCAGAGACTAGGCAGCAGCGAAGACCAAACCGATGAGCAGCATAATCTCGTTAAGGCACACCATTACTCTCATGTGTTCTTGCTACCACCTTCGTGCAGAAGCAGTTAAGCCAAAGGCCGACTCATCCTTAGAGAAGCCGGATTGAATTAAAGGTCAAGCGTAGCGCAGGCATCTTGCCTGAGAGCGGAAGCTGTCCGCACTACAGTTCTGTCAACTAATCTGACCCACCCAAGTTAAAACGACGTCATCTAAGCTCCGAATTTCCTTAAGTGATGACGAAAAACCAGTCCAGACGACAGCTTCAAAAGACTGGGATGTCATTTTTTGATTCAGACGCACGCCTTGAGCAGATCCCTACAGTCCCGGTTGCCTGACAAAACTTCTGCGGTCAGCGGTTGTAGACGCAACGCGTCTTCTCTCTAGAGTAAGCGTCTACATTTGCAAAGCTGGTCTCCGCAGGCTCCAGTCAACTATTAACTCAACCCACCTGCACAGGTTTTGGTGCATGGCAACAGTCAAAACTGCTGGAGTAAAAAAACGTTAGTCAATCAGCCATATGGATTGCATAGTCTGCGAATTTACGCTGCTTTGGACAAACATATGAAGTTGATGTAAGGGAGTAATGAAAAGAGTGCGAACCGCTTGCTTCTTTTTTGGAGGATGGAATATGTTTAGCCTAGTTAAGTTTAGATGCTATTGACCACCAACTAGTGCGCAATTGAAATAGTGCGCAATTGAAATAGTGCGCAATTGAGACGGATGAAGCTACGGTTATGTGTTGTTAGCCACAGATTGGACTATTAGGAGAAAGTAATTTTCTAGGCGTATGCCTAGTGATGAGTCTTCTCAGCAGTATGGATGTGTTAAGTAATTAATTTCGGCTTGAAAATTGTGAAGAAGATAGCTGCTCAGGTTGCTGCCACTACTTTTTGAGCGTCTACATGCCATTAAAACTGATATTGGTTGAAGTAAATACTTTAGGTGCAAGATGCCTAACTGTTGATGAGTGTCGGTCTTAAGGCACATGTTGTCTCTTAGTTGTTAGCAGCGGTCTAAGCTAAGTTTTTCGCGAAATGGGTTTACAGTCTGTTTGCGGGTCCCTGATCAGTA
>JACMKO010000416.1 GCA_014380065.1 Leptolyngbya sp. ES-bin-22
GAGTGGGGAGTGGGGAGTGGGGAGTGGGGAGTGGGGAGTGGGGAGTTTTGAGTTTTGAGTTTTGAGTTTTGAGTTTTGAGTTTTGAGTTGCTCCCTCTGCTTCCCCTGCTCCCTCTACCTCTCCTAACTCCTGACTCCGTTCGGCTGAGCGCTCACGTCGAAGCCTGACTCCTGACTTCACTGCCGCGCCCCAAATCACATCAGGCTGCACTAACTCAAAAACGTGTTGCCATTCGGCTTGTACCCAGTCGGGGTTGGCAAGAACAATGTTGCAGTTGGCAGCACAGGCAGCGATGAAATGAGCCAGAAACGTCAGCGAATCGCGTTCTGCCAGCAGGATTGTAAGGGGTGTTTCGGGATGTGGGCGCGATCGCAACTCCTCCAGCAACCGCTCTGCCAGATCAAAAAAAGCCTGACTGTTGTAACCAGGCAGCCAATCGTCTCCAGAGCGTTGCTTGAGAGAGTTTAAAGGGTCTGCCATAGCTGTGCAAAATCGCTCGTTTCGACATCGTTAAACCAATGTGCTGTGCCATAGCCCATAGCCCGCTCAGGATTCCCTAACTCCTTTGCCAGACGTAGCCCCATATGTCGCCCGATCGCTGTTTCCAAAGCAGACGAAAACACCGCATCGATCGCATAATCCTGACAAAACTGGCGGAGGCGGGTGGGAGAACCAACGATCGCCGGTTTGATGACAAAAATGCTGCGCCAACCGTCTTCATAACAGGTTTGAAGTTGTTGGAGTGTGGCAACCGATTCGTCAAGGGCGATCGGCGTTGTGTAGCGATCGCTCAAGTGCTGCATCGCCTGGAATTGCGAAACAGCCAACGGTTGCTCAAGGTATTCCATGACTACAGGCAGGTTTGGATTAGCGGTGATCGCGTCGCACGCCTCTAGCCATTGAGCCGCGTCATCAAGGCTAAGTCCACCATTTGCATCTAAGCGCAAGTTCGCTGTGGCAGGGAGGCTTTGAGTGAACGAGTGCAAAAGCTCAAGTTCGGCGGCGATCCCCTGAACTCCAATCTTCCACTTAAAGGTGCGCCAGCCCTGTTCCCAAAGCGGTTTCCAGATGTGTAGGGCAGCTTCGCCTGCGGGTAGGAGGGCGCTCTGGGGAAGGGCTGGGGAGTGGGGAGTGGGGAGTGGGGAGTGGGGAGTGGAAAGAGGCTGAAGTTTTGGGTGTTGAGGTCGGAGTGTCGAGCTTTGAACTGCACCGTTCGAGTTCTGAGGTCGGAATGTTAAGTTCTGAGCTGCAATGTCCGAGCTTTGAGCTGCACCGTTCGAGTTGTGAGCCGCAATGTCCGAGTTCTCCGGTCGGAATGTCGAGTTCTCGGTGGCAAACAAAGCTTGATGCTCGACATCTCTGCGGCTCTGCGGTTCTGTCTTGCCGATCGCCGACTCCCTCATGCCCTCCCACGCCGATTCAAAGCCAAACTGACAGGCTGGCAAGATGTCAGAAATCGAAAAGATGCGCTTGTTTGTGAGTACTGCTGGCAATTGGTGACAAAACTCTAGTGCCTGCTCAAGAGTTTCGGAGCCAAACCAGGGAAGCGGCGCAATTTCTCCCCAACCAATGTTGCCAACCTCATCCACAAACCGTAGAAGCATGCCTTCTCTCAGCGACCAGCTACCGTGGCTAGTCTGCAACGTGTGCTTGAAGCGTCGTTGATACGCTCGAAATTCCCACTGGTAGAGCATTTATGTTGGCAGTACCGCTCCGATGCCCAAAAGTTGAGGCAGCACAAAGCCAAGACCCAAAAAGATACCGCTCCAGAAATGCAGCGCGACGGCAATAAACTTGCAATTGCTCACTTTTTCAGGCTTGTTGTGGTTTGTACCGACGTGGTTGCAGAGTTTGACCGCGATCGGCAGACTGGCAAAAACAAGCAGCGTTGTTATCGGAAAAACGCCCCACCAGACGCAGAAAGCCGTGAGCGCAAAAATGCTGCCACAGAGCCAGGGGAGTAACTGAGCGGCGCGTTTCGTGCCCAACCGTACGATCGGCGATCGCTTCCCCACAGCGGCATCATCTGCTTCTTGATGAAAATGGGAGCAGAACAGGATGAGGCTAGTGGAAACGCCGACGATCGTAGAAGCGGCGACGTTCGTACCTGAAAAGGCTTTCGTCTGGCTGTAATACGCCGCTGCAAACGCGAGAGGACCAAACGCAAAAAAGCAAAGAATTTCCCCCCAACCCTGATAGCTGAGGCGAAAGGGTGGACCCTGGTAGATATAGCCCAGAATGCAGCAAACAAGGATAATGCCAATGACTGTGAGGTCGTGCTGGATGGCGGCGATCGTGCCAATGCCAAACAGTCCGGTAGCAAGGCACAAATTCCCTAGCCAAAAAATCAACGGCTTGTTGTGGGTCAGGTTCACCATCGAGTGAGCTTTGTTCACATCAACGCCTGTCTCCGAGTCAAACACATCGTTCGCAAGGTTCTCCCACGCCAGGATGAGGATCGCGGCGAAGGCAAAGATAGCGAAGATGCCCGTCTGCAACGTTTTGGTTTCGGCAACGGCGATCGCGGTGCCCACTGCGATCGGCATAATCGCTACGCTGTACATCGGTGGTTTAATCGCTGCCAGCCACAGTTTTTTGCGCGTCGCTGAAGCGATTACTGTTGCTGAGGCTCCAGCCATTTTTATGGTCATCGTTCCTGAAGGCTAAGAATACACTTGGTCTGAGAAGCCTTATCATTCTACGATTCAGTGGATTCAACCGTGCCAGCAAGCCCATCAGACTTCAAATTTCGCAATATTTGAAGTGAGGAGTGAGGGGCGAGGGGTGAGGTGTCAGAATCAAAGAGTCAGGAGGTTAAAAGCTGATTGATTGACAAATATTTAGCATCATTGCCCGCACTGCCTTCACGCTAGGGCGTGCTTTAAAACCCTTCGCTACGCTTCTCTCCTGCCCGTGATGAAAAGCTGGCAAGCAGAGTTAAAAGTCAGGAGCCAGGGTTACTCCTACCCTTACAATCTCACGAACCCCACAGCCCTTTTCCTGTCCCTTCATTCCTCATCCTTTGCATGACCGTCACACCTCATCGCAACAGTCTGTTTCAAAGTCGAAAGGAACTGCATCACGTTTTATCTAGGCATCAGCAGATTGCACGAGAGAAAAAACAGGCACAAATTGTTAGCCTTTCGCAAGTAATTGATGCTGTTGATCCGCTTGTGATCTTGCAGCGCTTTGCCACGTCTGGTCAGCCTGCTTTTTATTTTGAAAAACGAGAGCGTGATCAAAATGATGTGAATGAAGGCGTTGTCGTTGCCGCAATTGGCGCGGTAGCATACCAAACAGTTGACGGTGCCAACCGATTTACCACCGCCAAAGATTTTATTCAATCTACCCTGGCTGAGATTGCAACCTATGGCAGTTTTGATCTGCCCTTAGCCGGACCGCATTTTTTTTGTAGCTTTGCCTTTTTTGATGACGCTTCCCCTCAAGATGCACGTGTTCCAGCGGCTACGATCGTGCTACCAAAGTGGCACGTTTCTTACTGCAACCAGCGCTCGGTTGTGGTTGCCAATCTGTGCATTCATGCCGCTACAAAGCTTGAGCAATGTATTGATGAGGTGTGGCAAACATGGCAAAGTATCCGATCGATTCGCCATACCTTGCTGTTGCCCGCGATCGACCATCGTCTACTGCGGCAAACACGCGATGTCGCAGGCACTCAGCACTTTAAGCAAGCCGTCCAGTCTGCACTGTCATTGATTCAGCAAAATATTTTGAGCAAAATTGTGCTGGCTCATGCAGTGGATGTTGTGTCGCCGCTACCCTTTGATGCGATCGCCTCGTTGCACAATCTTCGCCAGCTTTATCCAGGCTGCTATCTCTTTTTAAGCAGCAACGGGAACGGGCAGCAGTTCATCGGTGCCAGTCCAGAACGGTTAGTCAGCCTACATAATGGACAGCTCGAAACCGATGCGCTGGCAGGGTCAGCGCCACGCGGCAAAACGGTCAATGATGATGTGAAGCTGGCAAATCGGCTGTTACACAGCGTTAAAGAACTGCACGAACATCGCGTTGTGGATCAGTTTATTCAGCAACAGCTTGCTCAACTGGGCTTGAAGCCTCAACGTTTACCCTTGCGTCTGCTCCAGCTCTCTAATATTCAACATTTGCAAACCCCCATTCACGCCACGGTTGCCGCTCACACGCATCTCTTGGACGTGGTAGCAGCCCTTCATCCCACACCTGCCGTTGCTGGAATGCCCCGCACGATCGCCTGTGACTATATTCGCCGCTACGAACCCTTTGAGCGATCGCTCTACGCCGCGCCGATTGGTTGGGTCGATCATCACGGCAACGGTGAATTTGCGGTAGGCATTCGATCGGCACTCCTCAACGGTTGTCATGCTCGACTCTTTGCAGGCGCAGGCATTGTGGAAGGGTCAGACCCCGATCGGGAACTAGCGGAAGTGCAGCTAAAACTTCAGGCGCTTTTGCAGGCGTTAGTGTGAGCAGAAGGCAGAAGGCAGAAGGCAGAGGGGAGTAGGGAGTAGGGAGTCATTCAAAACTCAAAACTCAAAACTCCCCACTCTTCACTCCCCCACCAACTAAACTGAGAAAGAAGCGATCGCCCCTCCCGCCATGACCTCTTTTGCGGAGCTGCCCAATGCAGCGATCAAATTACCCGACCACACCCAACTGCCAGAGTCGGATGGTACGTTTGTGAAAAACTCTCTGGAGCATCCGCTGAGCCTTCTGCTTACCGACTCGATTACGCCGACGCTAGACGCGCTGCATTCCGACGCGCAGTATTGTATTGGTCAAGATAGCGGCATTTACTGGCGCATGACAGAGCCGCCAGAACACGGAGCCGAATCGCCTGATTGGTTTTATGTGCCCAACGTGCCGCCCACGTTGAATGGGACGTTTCGGCGTTCCTATGTACTTTGGCAGGAGTACATTGCGCCGTTGATTGTGCTGGAGTTTGTCTCAGGAACGGGTGCGGAAGAGCGCGACAAAACGCCGTGGACGGGCAAATTCTGGATCTATGAGCAGGTGATTCGTCCCGCGTTTTACGGCATTTATGAAGTCACGAAAGCCAGCGTTGAGGTTTATCACTTAGTTGAGGGTCAATATCATCTGCTGCCTGCCAACGATCGTGGACATTACCCCATCCCTCAAATGGGCGTAGAACTGGGCATCTGGCAGGGGCACTACCTCAATTTGGAGTTGCCCTGGCTGCGCTGGTGGGACACTCAAGGTAATTTGCTCTTGAACGGACAGGAGAAAGCAGCACTGGCAGAAGTCCGCACGGAACAAGCAGAGCGGCAACTCGAACAAGCAGAAAGCCAATTGGAGCAAGAACGTCAACGGTCAGAACGTTTAGCCGCACTACTGAGAGCGCAAGGGATCGACCCGGACGTATGATGCGTTAGGCTATTTGCCTACTCTTAACGTTTCTATGTCCATTGATTTTACGAATACTAATCTGATCTGGACTTCGATTCTGGCAGAAACGCTTTCTCGGTTGGGCTTGACTACCGCGATCGTCTGTCCTGGTTCTCGCTCTGCCCCCCTTGCACTCGCCGTTGCCATTCATCCCAAAATTGAAGCGATTCCCGTGCTGGATGAGCGATCGGCATCGTTTTTTGCGCTCGGTCTTGCCCGTCAAAGTCATCGTCCAGTCGTGCTGATCTGCACCTCTGGCACCGCAGGCGCGAACTTTTATCCCGCTGTCATTGAGGCGAAAGAAAGCGGTGTGCCCCTGATTATTCTGACTGCCGATCGTCCGCCTGAACTACGGGATTGCAATGCAGGACAAGCGATCGACCAGCACAAACTCTACGGCACCTTTCCCAACTGGCAGACCGAACTAGCAATGCCGTCGCTAGAACGACCCATGCTCGCCTACCTTCGGCAAACCCTCATCTACGCCTGGGAGAGAAGTCTGTACCCAGTTCCCGGTGTCGTTCACCTCAACCTTCCCTTTCGAGAACCCCTCGCCCCGACTCCTCAAGCTCAAGCTCAAGCCCTCGCTTCTACCTTCAATCCCGAAGCCTTCTTCACTTCTGTCCTCCCCACTTCCCACTCCCCACTCCCCATTCCCCACTCCCCACTCCCCA
>JACMKO010000417.1 GCA_014380065.1 Leptolyngbya sp. ES-bin-22
GAGTGGGGAGTAGGGAGTGGGGAGTGGGGGCTTACTCCGCACTCAAAGCTCAAACCCTACAACTCAAACCTCAAAACTTTTATCCTTAAAACTTTTATCCTTCACTCCTTGCTCGCAGCACTCCTAAGCCCGGTTGCTCGTCAGGTAATACACGTCCGTTTTGAAAGCTGGCACCGCTGAAAGGATCGTCCAGCAGATTTAGGTGACTGTCCAGATCCAGGTGATCGGCGAGGGGCGAAAGATGAGCGAGGGCGGTATTGAGCAAAGAACTATCGGAATAGCAGCCGAACATGATTTTTAGCCCATAGGCGCGGGCTGTGTGAATCATACGCCACGCCTCTGTGATGCCACCCGCCTTCATGAGCTTGATGTTGATGCCATGCACCCGATCGGCTAAGGGTGGAATGTCGTAACTGTTAAAGCAGCTTTCATCCACAAAGATGGGCAAGGGCGATTCTCGATAAAGCGTTGGCAGATCGCCTTCTTGTCCTTTAACAAGGGGTTGCTCAATGTAGGTAATGCCCCGATCGGCCAACCAGTACGACATTTGCGTTGCCTGCTCTAAACTCCAACCACCATTGGCATCAATGCTGATTTTGGTGATATGTGAAGCCGTGCTTTGGACTGCCAAGACCATTGCCTGATCTGCCTCGATCCCTGCGGGACTGCCTAGTTTGAGCTTTAACGCCTGAAGGGTTGGCAGTTGTCCCAGCCAATCTCTGACGCGCTGCTGGGCAAGGTCGGGTGGATTGATGCCGATGGTAATGGAGGTTGGGACGATGCGATCGCGATCGAGTCCCCACAGTTGCCACAGCGGTAGATGTGCCTGTTTACCTGCCCAGTCGTGTAGCGCGATATCTAAAGCCGCACGGGCACCGGAGGGCAACCGGGCTTCGAGCATGAGCCGCTCAAGGCGCTGTCTTTCTAAGGGACTAAGCGCTTTAAGCAGAGGAGCGATTTTTTGCAACGATCGCGCAATCACTTCAGTCGTTTGGCACTGTTCACCGATCGAAAACGGTGACGCTTCGCCCCACCCTTCGATACCATCGTGCTCGATCGCAACCCAAACGTTGGTTGTTTGCGCTGTTGTACCACGGCTGATAGTCAGGGGAAAGCGCTTGTGAACGGTAAAGAGCTGAACGCGGAGTTGCATGAGGGGGAGTGGGGATGGAAGGGATGAGGGACTGAGGCTAAAGGATGAAACTCAAAACTTTCTCTTGAAACTCAAAACTTTCTATACTCTCCCACACCCTACACGCACTCTAGTTGCCCTCAAAAAAGCCCCTTGAGAGATTCGTGGAACTTTCGTGGTTCGGTTTAATTCAAATGACGGAGAGAAATCATCGTCTGGACGGTAGCAAGGTAAGTATGCTGACTCATTTCATGCGATCGAGGGCTACGCGATTGAACCAACGGCTTCGTAAAAGCTTGACCGCACTTTTAGCTGGTGTTGTGGTGCTTTTGCTCTATTGGGCGATCGCGCCTCTGCTTTCACGCGCAGAGCCACCGCAAGCAAAGGTGTTTGAGCAGGTTTGGCAGACGGTCAACGACAATTTTTATGACCCGAAGTTTAATGGCGTTGACTGGAAGGCGATGCGGCAAAAATATGCACCCAAGGCGGCGCAAGCACGATCGTCCGAAGCGCTGGCAGTTGTGGTCAACACCATGCTGGCTGAGCTAAATGCCTCTCATACGCGCTACTACACTCAGTCAGAACCTGAGTACTACCAGCTTGCAGGCATTTTTTGGCAGCGGGGTGTACAACGCCAGCTCAAGCCCTTTTTACCCAATGGCAAACTGGAATATGTGGGCATTGGCGCATCTACCCGTGACATTGACGGCAAGACGTTTGTGCGTGCGGTGCTGGATGGTTCGCCTGCTGCCCAAGCGGGACTCAAGGTTGGGGATCAGCTTTTGAGTGTGAATGGTAAGACATTCCAGCCGATCCAATCGTTTGCTGAAAACGCCGATCGCTCGGTTGACATCCAAATTCAGCGTACGCCTGATGCCTCGCCACAAACGATTGCCGTCACGCCCAAGCGTCTCGACCCGACGACCATGTTTCTAGACGCGATGAAGGCAAGCGTGCAGGTGATCGATCGTGGCGGCAAGAAAATTGGCTATATCCACATCTGGTCATATGCTGATGACGTTTACCAAAAACAGCTTGAGCGAGAGCTGAGCGATCGGCTCAGCCAGGTTGATGGACTGGTTTGGGATCTGCGCGATGGCTGGGGTGGAGCCGAACCGAGCTACCTAAATCCCTTTACGGCACCCGCGCTAGACGTGACGTTTACCAATCGCAACGGCACCAAAGGTAGCTTTGACCTGCCCTGGAAAAAGCCCGTCGTCATGCTCGTCAACCAGGGATCGCGCAGCGGTAAAGAAATTCTTGCCTACGGCTTCCGACAGTTCCGCGTTGGCAAAATTGTGGGCAGCAAAACCGCAGGGGCTGTACTCGCTGGACGTGCCTACATCATGCAGGATGGCAGTCTACTCTACGTCGCCGTTGCCGATGTGCTGGTCGATGGACAGCGTATCGAAGGCAAAGGCGTTGCTCCCGATATCGATGTCCCATTCATAGTGCCGTACGCTCAGGGACGCGATCCCCAAAAGGAAGGCGCGATCGCGGCTGTAATAGAGGCGATCGCCAAGCCTATGAAACAGTGAGGAGTAAGGAGTGAGGAGCGAGGGGAGAGGAGTAGACGGTTTGAGTTAAATCTCCACATCTTTGAGCCTGCAAGGCTTACTCTTGGTCTCTTGATTCCTGATCCCTGCTGGCAACCAGCAACTCTGCGTGCCCTCTACTACTCTAGCCGCGATCGCTCCTACAACGCTTGTGGAAGCCACCCAGAGCCACTAACCAATCGCATCACTATATGTAACTCCAAATCACCTGTAGCATTTAAAAAGTAAATTGAGATGAAGAAACAATTATTCGGTTTGGGACTCAGCGTGGGCTTAGCATTGAGCCTGGGATCGTTTGCCGAGGCGGTTCAGCCTGCACCTGTTGAGGGCAACGCGAATGTGCAGTGGTCTAAAGTCATCAGTGATCCCTTTGATGGCATCGTTGTGTATGACAAAAACTTCAGCCCGTCCGATCGTGGGTTTGTTTTTGTCACAAGCTGGTCGAAGGGCAGCATCCGCGCCACCTACACTTGGTATGAATCTGACCTTGTTGGCTATAAAACCGTTTGGCGGAGTCGCTGGATTCAAAGAAAAGGTAAAAAGTTTGAAGAACGCTACTCTGAGCAAGAACCGATCTATCGCTATACCCGCTTCGACGATACGCCCAAAGCAATCTTGTTTGCAGTCAACGGTCAGCTTTATACCTATGAGGATGGAGCGATCGCACCTGAGCTAGCCAATGCTCTTGCCAGCGCACCAGTTGGCAATATGAGAATTCGGCTTGTGTGGGAAAATGGCAAAACGAGAGATATCGAAATCGGTAAAGGCACGGTTGAGGCGTGGAAAACGGTTTTTAAAGAGAAGACGTGACTGCACGATCGTTCACATTCACGGTATGGGAGGCAACCATGACAACGCTGCTCATTCAAACGGAAAAGACTCCATTAACGGTGAACTTGCCTGCGATCGCCCCCATGACGCACGCGCAGTTCTATGACTTCTGTTTAGCCAACCGCGATCTACGCATTGAACGCACTGCCAGTGGAGACGTGGTGATTATGCCCCCCGCTTTTGCCGATACAGGGAACCGTAACTTCAATATTGCTGCCCAACTTGGGAATTGGACAGAGCAAGATGGCACGGGCATAGGCTTCGACTCCAGTGCAGGCTTTACCCTGCCGAACAGTGCGATTCGCTCTCCGGATGCCTCCTGGATCAGGCTCGATCGCTGGCAGGCGTTAACGGAAGCACAAAAAGCCTCCTTTGCACCCATCTGTCCAGACTTTGTGGTTGAGTTACGTTCTTCTAGCGACACGCTGACCAGTCTGCAAGACAAGATGAAGGAATATATGGCAAATGGGGCGTTGCTGGGCTTGTTGATCGATCGCAAAAATCAAACGGTACACGTTTATCGCCCTGACCAGGAACCAATAATCTTAGACAAGCCTGAAGCCGTAAGTGGTGATCCAGAACTGCCAGGATTTGTCCTACAAATGGCAAAGATTTGGTGATGAGAGTAAAGTGAGATCGCGCTTGAATGAAGTAATCTTTTATAAATAATTTGAAAGTTCAATCAAATTACCGTCGAGATCGCGGAAATAGATGGAACGAAGGGAGCCGATCGCGCCTGTTCGTGCGGCAGGTTCACTGATCAGCTCCACACCGCATGATTGGAGATGGGCGATCGCATCCGCTAGCGGCACTGTTGTAATGAAGCAAAGATCCGCTGATCCTGATGTGGGCTGTAGCGCTTTTGGTTCAAACTCCTTGCCTGCTTCGTGCAGGTTGA
>JACMKO010000418.1 GCA_014380065.1 Leptolyngbya sp. ES-bin-22
CAGATGAATCAAGCCATACCATGCCAACTTTTGCGTTGGAAACCTCAACGGTAAACGCATCACAGCCACCTTGATTGGAGGCAATAACCAATGTGTAGCCATCAGCAACCAATCGCGCTACGGCTTCTTTCACGCCTGATAGTAATTCTTGATCTTCGGGATGTTTTGTAAAAGTTGCGCCTGATGCACTAGCTGTGATGGTGCCGTCCTTATCTAAAATTGCTAGCTTCACCTATGACTCCTTGTGTTACATGTTTCCAAGTCTTTCTATTTGCAATGCTTCTTACAGTGCCTCTGCTAACACCAAATTCTTTTGCAATTTGCCCATGAGATTTTGCTCTCAAAAGTGTTAACTCATAAATCTTTAGTGCATTTTCTTCAGATAATTTTGAATGTGTGCATTGACTTCCTCTGCTTGGCACTCTTCTTCCTTTGTCCCACATGACACTTTCCCAAATGGCAGAATGGAACCATGCTGAAAGACCACACCGATCGCGGCTTCACTCTCATCGAACTGCTATCTGTCTTGGTGATCATTGGAGTTTTGTCTGCGATCGCTCTACCTGCCTACCTCTCCCAACGCGACAAAGCCAAATACGCCCAAATCAAAATCAACCTGAGAGCGATTTACACCGAAGCTGTAATTTACAAAGCTGAGCATGGGGAGTATCCGCCAGATGCCAATCCAGGTATCGCGCCAAAGGTAGACGGTGTACCTGTATTCGTGAACTTCCGTACCGCTGATGATAATCCCTTTGGTGAAGTGATGGACTGGGATCTTCTACCGGACCGCACCCGCAGTGGTGCATGGGTAGCGAAAATCTCTGACACCGGGGCTGATGGCACAAGGCAGGATGATTACACTACAGCGGGTGGTAGTCCTGGTGTGCCTTACCGGACTGAGGATGATACCGCGATCGTCGTGGGTGAGGAGCCAATAAAATAATCAACGCAACAAGCCAACCCGAAAACCGATCGCGATCGCATGTCCTCTGTCGTTTGCCTCTAGTCGCTCAAGGATGCCCCTGAAATGCGTTTTGGTCGTGCCCAGTGCAATGTAAAGCTTCTGGCAGATTTCACGATTGCTTAGCCCGTCTGCTGCCAGTTGCAGGATTTCGAGTTGGCGATCGGTGATGGGAGAGCGATCTGATTGAGTTTGCATCATAGCTTTAATTCAGCACCGAAAAATATATAGTTGATTGCTTTAGCGATGAGGTGATCAGCTTGCTTCCGTGCATCATCGGACATTTTTATGTAGCCATCCTTGTCAATTTCAGCACTAACAATACCTGCACGACCAATAGCATCGTGCAGGGACAGCACCCATCCGCCTTCACCAAACGGGTGCTTGGAAGAAAAGTTTGCCTCTTCTTCCCACAGAGTCTCTAGTAAATCGTGCAGGTATAATCGCACTGTCCCTGCGCCATACTCATAATTGATTGTTGCTGCCAATACAGCTTCGATTTCAGATTGATCTTCTCTAGGTACAACTGGCAACGCTTTGACGTAACGATCGCCGTTGATTAAAACTTCGTGAGTCATTTCAAATCTCTCCTAATTACAAAAACTTCTCCTGTGCTGCTGCAAGTTCTTTCTGCAAGGCAAGTAACTTCTGACGGTTGACGTGGATCGATCGATGCTCCCGGTGCATTGCCGCCTGTTTTGCGTGGGTTGAAAGACATTCCAGAAAGCGCGATCGAATAGCGCTAGCCATCTCTGCTAACTGCTCATCGGTCATAAAGTCAGCATCAACGCTAGTGCCGTCTTTGACCGCATCATGGGCACCTTTGAAGCGGTTTTCAGCGTTGGTCAGTTTGACGATCGTCGCTTCGCAATGAGCCGCGATCGTGCCTGTGCAGTAGGGTTTGAGTTTGCCGCCCGTACTGGCAGCTTTGGTCAGATTGGTTAGGGGTTGGTTCATGGGGGCAACAGAGAATACAACAATTTAAGCGCTACATCAGCAACACGGTAAAGACGATCGCGCCTAGCACGCCACCGACTATCGGGTTAACGCCGATCAATTGGGCGAAGAGCATCCCTAGTAGTGACAGGCAGAAACACACGACAGTTAGTTTAATGAAGGCAGGAAGACGGCACCACTGGTGGAAGAGTCGTTGCGGTGCGTTGGGGTAGTGCTTCTGATGTTTAGTGCGCTTGCCGCCAGAGAGCCACTTGTGGATAATCACATCATGAACGAAAGGACTCAGGCAGAGAACGTCAATCCAGTAGCACTCTTGCCCCAAATTGTTGTAATGCAAATGATGACAGCGGTAGTGTTTAAGCTTCACCCACGGCATTGCCGCACACCTATGGTTAGCACGTTTGAGAAACTCAGGATGGAGCGATCGCCATGCATCGCTCTCAATATAGTCGTGGTAGATGGGGCGATCGGTTGTCTTCATACTCAAGAATCAAGGTAGTGGTTAAGATTGAAACCTGCCTGCCTAGCCCGCATTTTGCAGTTTGCGTACTCTTTGCGGCAGCGTTTAGCTTCTTTGCTATCGCCAATATCGTTAGCGTTCTGCCAGTGTGTTTTCCACTTATCTGCAAGTTCCAGGTAGTCTAGAAGTCTTTCTGACGCTGCATTGACCAAAAAACGATCGCTCACAGTTCCAAAGCCCCATAATCAAAACCGTTTTCTTCTTCTAGCGCGCCCTCAACAGATCGCAGGCAGGTAGCGACCAGCGGTGAGCCAGTGTGATCATTCCTGAGCAGCACGATCGCGTGTTCGTAGACCTTGCCATCGGGCACCCCTTCAAGGTTGAACTGCTGGCGTAGCTGAGCGATTAAATCAGGATTAGCGTAATAGCGAGGGCGACCCATCAGCCTTTAACTCCTACCTTGGAATAAACCAGCCCGTGCAGCCCGTAAGCATTGGCTACCTGTGGCTTTTTCAGGATGGTATAGCCTTCTGCTGTTAAGCGTTTTGCAACCGCTCCAATTAGGCACCCACCACCAAAAGCAACTTTCTGACGCGCTTGCTGAATGTGTAAGGCAGCATCACGGTGGAAGTCGGCAAACACGCCGTCCAACCAATCGTTCACCCGATAATCAACAATACGTTGCACCTTCTCTGGTGAAATACCATCCATCTCTTTAATCTGACCCGCTAGGATGCCGCGAATAATGTCATGCTCTGGCTTCACGGTCAGATCGCAGGCAGTACCAAAATCTTTCCGTAGCTCTGCGATTAAATGATTCACACCTTTGTTTTGCAGCGCGTATGGTTCACAGCCATCTTTCGGTTTGATGCCTGCAAAAATGCTGCCCAATACAGTGCCGCCGCCAAAGTCCAAGCACCATACAGGGTTAGCGTTTACTCCCTGGCTCCGAGCAAAGGCGATCGCCCCTTGCCCTTCCAACAGAATCCTAAACGGCTGAATCGTAACAGTTTTCACTTCAGACTTATGAGCGATCGTGTGACTACCTGACACTGCATTACTCAAAGCCTCATGCCAAGACACATTAGAGAGATGCACCGCACCGCAATAGTGGATCGTGTCGCCGTCTTTCAGGTGTGGGAACAGAGAAGCCAGCATGATCGGTAACGCATACTTGGGCTTGCCTTGCTCCAATGACACAGTGCTGATGGACTTACCCATTGCGCCGTCTGACAAGATCCAACTCTTGCCAACCCAGTCAGCATTACCAGTAAGCATTGTGAAGCCATCGGGGAATTGCTCAACGTCCTGAGTTGCCGTGACACGCGACTGCACGATCGGTTGCAACTTCGCTTTGCCGTCTTCGCCACTCCAAACAATCTTTGTCTCGCTGTGCCCAATGTCGGCACCAACATACACGCTCATAAATTCACTCCAAAATCAGTAAGCATATTTGCTTAGGTTAAAATAGGTCAAAGTATCCCATCAGGTAGGCTAGAACGATCGCCACTCCACAGCTCCAAAATTAACACTGGCACCCGCCTTTTTTGCCTTGATTTGTAGGTAGCAGCGAACTGCATAACCTGTGCTACTTCCCAGATCTCATCACGGTAATGGATGAGTGAACCAATAACAGGTTGATAGGCGATCGTGATGACTGCTTGCAACATCTCAGGGAGTCGTTCTTTTTCGGCTTCTGCTAGCTTAAAGTGCGCTTCCCATGTCGTAACTTTGATGTGCGTTGCTACCTTTTTATACTGCACTTCCCCTAACACTAACTCAGACATTTGTAGACCTTGCTAAATTTGCGTGTGCTTACAGGAGCTTCAGGAATAGGAGGAGGAGGAGCATAGGAGGAATAGGAGGAGGAGTCAGGAGGAGCGTAGGAACCCTCAAAAACGGGAATTTTGGCACCTAAGCACCCTTCTAAAAAGTGCTTCTCCTATTCCTCCTCCTCCTGAACCGCACCCACTGGGGCTAAATTAGTGTTAGTAGAAAGCGCTTCGCGATGAAAATATTTACCTTGTGCAGCGTCGTAAAAGTAGCGATCGCTGAACTTAGTCACCAACACATTTAATAATGGTTTGACCATCGCTCGTTTTGTGCTGTGAAAACCTTGACCTAAAACACCCGTCGCAATAC
>JACMKO010000419.1 GCA_014380065.1 Leptolyngbya sp. ES-bin-22
GCCAGCTTCCAATGAGCTTAGAGTGCTGTTTCCATTAATTGAGAGGACCACTGCATGGCAACTTTTAAGGTCACGTTAATCAACGAGGCCGAAGGGCTGAACGCAACGATCGAGGTTCCCGAAGACGAATATATTCTCGATGCTGCCGAAGAGCAGGGGCTTGATCTACCCTACTCCTGTAGAGCAGGGGCTTGTTCAACTTGTGCTGGCAAAATTAAAGAAGGCACAGTTGACCAATCTGACCAATCCTTCTTGGATGACGATCAGATTGAAGCGGGCTATGTGCTTACATGTGTGGCTTATCCCACCTCTGATTGCACCATCATCACCCATCAAGAAGAAGAGCTGTACTAACCACACGCCTTGATTGCATTAATCATGTGGCGCGAGGTAAAGAGATAAGCACTCTTTACCTCTTTTTGGTTTTTGAGGCAGCAGTCAGACGTTGTTTTGAACATTGTTGTGATCTCGCTCTAACCGCCACTGCCCTTGCGCGGCTCCGTTCGCCACAAGGTGAGCGCATCGCTGAGTGGCTGAAGCTGAGTGCCAGGAAAGTAAAAGCTAAGGATACGATCGCTCGACCAACCTAATTTGCCCAAGTGGTAGGTGCCTGTTTGGCTTAGCCCCACCCCGTGCCCTAAGCCGCCACCAACAAACGTGTAGCCTTGCAAGGTTCGGTTTGCGCCATAGAGCGGCTCCAGATAGAAAAGGGTGCTGTTGGGCGCGTAGAGCGCTACAAGAATATTGTCTTTTTCCAGTACTACGGTGCCGCGATCGGTTGTAGCAGTCACTTGTAAAACGCGTCCGGCGGGCGATCGACGCGTCACATTAAGGCGCTGAATCGTTTTGAAGGTTGCTAAGGGGCTTTTGTTCGCTGTCAGGTAGCGCCGCAAGTCCTGCTTTAACGATGCCATGCTGCTTTCAATGCGCCAACGAAACATCTTCTCGCTTGCTTCGTTAAACCCTTCAGTTTGGCTAATAAAGCGGCGAAAGTTCTGCTCATCTGCCAAACTTTGGCGTGACAAATCCCACGGATTGCCCACGGAATCGATGATTGCCCGCAGGTAAGGACGCTCGGCACCAGACCAAACGTCGTTAAATGGAGCCGTGATGCCGCCTGTGGAGGAAGAGTAGACAGCATCCACCAGTTCGTTGTTGTAGGTTAAAACTTTGCCACGAGTCTTGGCGATCGCCTGATCCGTGGCAGGATGAATGCCTGTGAGTCCCTTGTAGACCTGACACTGAGTATTCGCGCAAAGCTGGTAACCGTCGATCGCAAACCGTCGCAAGTTACGAAGGGCGTAGGTGCGCGCCAGAATTGCCTGTACCTGTAGCACTGGTTGCACTGCCCATGTACCAATCTCGTAGGGCACAACACCGCGTAGATAAGTTTCCAGCGGTACCTGATTCACCAGCGTATAGGTGCCGTAGGTATTAGGTTGCAGCCGCAAACTGCCTCCATAGAGATTGCGGGTTTTGTCGCCGCTTTTCTCAGTCACTCGCATGATCCCCTGCCCAGATGAGATTTCGATGCGATCGCGGGTATAGCGGTAGCCATTCACGACTAGCGACGCGCGCGGCTGTTTTGGCAAAAATTGCGTATCGATGTAAGCCGTTTGAATGCCTTGTGCCTGCAAACTTTGCAGCAGCAGTCGGCGCAAGAGAGGACTGTTGTAGAGATCGCGCTTTGCCCACACCTGCCAGCGCTCTGGCTGAGCAACTTCTACGGGAATCCCCTGTGCCAGCCAACGGTTAGCACTATCTTCAGCACTCTCAAAGCTGCGATGCGTGCTGAGCACAACCCGCTCTTGTAGCGTCGGTTCTGGTAAGGGTTGCTGGACGACATCCAAAGTAGCGCTTGTGCCTGCGATCGTTTGCGCTTTACCCTCCGTCTCAAAGCGGAAGGTGAGACGATCGCCCGGTGGTGCTTCCAGGATCAGTGCATCCGTTGCCTTACTGCCAAAGCGCTGCTCGATGCCGATTTGCAGGTCAACATCCTTGCGTGGAGCGGCGACCCCCGACTTTGCTGCCAGGCTCAGCAGACAGGCAAGGGCTAGCACTGCCCAGGGAAGTCTCTGCTGCGGCAGGAAGATCGGCAGTAGACGCTGTAAGGCATGAGTGCGTTGATCTCGTTGCATCCGACATCGTCCTAAAGATGACTCCATCCTACGATAGTGCCCGCCAGAGCAAACTGCATAGATTGGATTATGTTCGATTGATCATCGTTCGATCGCGCTGACCTTTGCCCGATAGAGCAGACGATCGGCTTGACGGTAGCCTGCATAACGCACTTTGACACGATCGCCAGTTTGAGCCGTCCCTCCCATGAGCTGATGCTGCTGGGGATCATAGGCAATTTCAGCACCCACCGGGGCGATCGACTCAATGCCCCATTCTTGTAGCAGCCGATCGAGCGGACGTAGCAACGGGAGTAGTTTGACCGCAGGAGCCTGAGGATTTTGCTGTGCTGCGTATGCCGCTGTGGGCAGTTGGAGCAGCAGTGATTCTAAAACTTGCACACTCGACTGCTGAAACTCTTGCCACAAGTCTTGGCGCTGTTGCACTAGCTGCTGCTGGAGGCGATCGTACTCGTGCCTCAAGTCTGATAGTTCTGAGAGAGAGTTTTGAGCTTTGAGTTTTGAGTTTTGAGTTTTGAGTGCTGACTCCTGACTTCTGCCTTCTGACTCCTGACCTTCAACCTCATCCAACATCACCAACAGATCCGCCACCGATACCTGCAACACCTGACTCAGTTTCAAGAGCGTCTCAACCCGCAATTGAGCCACTTCGCCGCGTCGTAGTCGTAAAAGCTGCTTTTCTGAGACGTTTGCCGCTTGGCTCAACGCCCTAAAACTGGAAAAACCCACCGACTGCATCAAGGCGCGCAAGCGGTGGGTGAAATCGTTGGACATAGGGAAAGAAGTTTTGAATGAGAAGTTTTGAATTTTAATTGTGACCCCTAACTCAAAACTCTTAACTTTTCCAAACTCTTAACTTTCCCAAACTCCTAACTCTCCAAAAGGCTTCTCAGCATCCAGGCGGTCTTTTCATGCACCTGCATCCGCTGGGTCAAGAGATCAGCCGTGGGTTCGTCGTTTACTTCCTCAAGGATCGGGAAGATTGATCGCGCAGTACGCACAACTGCTTCCTGACCTTCAACCAGTTCGCGAATCATGTCTTCTGCTTTGGGAACACCTGTCGTTTCAGGAATCGAGCTTAACCGCGCAAACTCTGAATAAGTACCGGGTGCCGGAAAACCAAGCGCCCGAATGCGCTCAGCAATCAGGTCTACTGCGGCTGATAGTTCGGTGTATTGCCCTTCAAACATCAGGTGTAACGTTTGGAACATCGGTCCCGTAACGTTCCAGTGGAAGTTGTGGGTCTTGAGATAGAGGGAATACGTGTCTGCCAGCAGGTGGGAAAGCCCTTCTGCGATCGCACCTCTCGACTTTTCGTCAATGCCGATGTTGATTGGAATTGCTGCGATTGGAACTGCCATACTGTCCTCCGGATTGGATGAAAACTCGATTGAATTGAGCTAATGAAAATTGTAAAGCACGTGCAGTAAGAGCTTTGGTAACCAGCTTTGATTGCAGTGGCACTTACGCTGAGAAACGTATTAGAGCGCGATCGAGTCATCACTCATTCACTCACCCTATGGTTAAGTTAAGCCTAAGCTAAATGGCGTTGCAAAACTGAACGTGGCGCACGGCGTACCCTGCAAAGGATCGTTTCTTGTTCCAGGCGGCTGCACGCCTCGTAGCGATGGCAACCGGAAAACCCATAGTATTCACCGTCAACTTCTAGCACGTCGATCGGCTCCTGTAGACCGATTGCTTGAATCGACTCCATCAACGCGGCGACTTTCGTCTGGTCGTTTTGTCGAAACAGGGGACGACGAATCTTGCTGATGGGGATTGCTTCTATTCTGACCATATCATCTCTCTCAATCTCGCTCTTAAATCATACTCGTTATGAGTACGGATTGCAAGTAGAGGAGAGGAGTGAGGGGAGAGGGGAGAGGGGCAGGAAGTTTTGAGTTTTGAGTTTTGAGTTTTGAGCCTTCATCCTTCAGCCTTCATCCTTGAGCCTTCATCCTTGAGCCTTCATCCCCTCACTCCTCTCCTCCTTCCTACCGACTCAACCACGCGATCGCGCTGCGAATCCACTCTTCCGCATCGGCAGTTTTGGAAAGGCTGCTGCTTTGTCCTACGGTTTGTAGCGCCTGAGTGATTTCGCTATTGGTGTAACCTAGCGCCAGCAGCGTCATTTCTACATCTTCTTGAATAGAGAGTGTGGGACCCGCAGATGGCGTGGTGATCATGCCAGCCTGCTGTCGCCATTCTGCTAGCTTGGTTTTGAGTTCGAGCGCAAGGCGTTCGGCGGTTTTAGTGCCTACGCCTGGAGTGCGAGAAAGAGCGCGGGTATTGCCAACGACAATCGCCTGCACCAGGTCTTGCAAGCCCATCGTATCTAGAAGTGCCAGCCCTAGTTGAGGACCAATGCCGCTCACGCTGACCAGTTGCCGAAACAGGTCTCGCTCAGCGGCAGAGTCAAACCCAAACAGCACAACCTGATCTTCGCGCACGTGCAAGTGGGTAAAAATTTGCACCGTCTCCCCTACACCAGTCAACTGCTGCAATAAACGCGGCACGATTTGAATGTCGTAGCCGATTTGATTGACCTCTAAGGTCAACGTGACGCGGTTACTGTTTTTTTGAATGTAGGCGACAGTGCCTTTGAGATAGCCGATCATACAGATATTTGATGGTTGACTGTTAACCTGGTTGCCTGAGACAAGTGTCTCAAAGCCTTGTCTATTCTGATACCGATTTGCAGAACGATCGCTGATAAAACTGGGCAAGGGCATGGCATTGCCATGCCCCTACAAGCTCTGTCTTTTAAGGTGGACGATGCGTAGGTTTGAGCAGGCTATGCCAATGCGCTCAAGCACAACGTCTGTCCATAGCCTATATGTAGTTGCGCTGGCGAGTCGATCGCAACCATGCAAAACAATAGTTTTCACACCGCGTTTGACCTGTTATTGAAGTACTGCAAAGAGTCTTCTAAACCAGTCGAGCAACGGTTTGTGGTTGAAGCGGCTCAAACGAAATACCTTTGAGCGCACTTAAATACTCCTGTGTGGATGTCACCCAGCCGAAGAATTTCTCGACGTTGAAGAGTGTGGCTTCCTGAATCGATGGGGGACCAATGTGCAGTGTGGCATCGGCGAGCATGAGCGCGAAGTATTCTAAAAAGAAGGCATCCCGCAGGGTCGATTCAACGCAGACATTGGTTGCCACGCCTACAAAAACCAGATTGCGAATGCCTTTGCCCCGCAAAAACATATCCAGATTGGTGCCAAAAAAGCCGCTGTAGCGAGGTTTTTGCACGATGTAGTCCTCTGGCTGAGGCTGAATCGCGTCAATGAAGTCGTAATCCCAGGTGCCTTTGATAGTGAGTTTGCCTTGCAGGTCGGCATTCGCGCGCATCAGCCGCATGGCGTTGGACTTGTGCCAGTGAGGCGAGGCAGGGGAACCTGCTTCGTGCAGGCTGGCGCTCCACCCGTTTTGGAGAAACACAATTTGCATTCCCATACTGCGAGAGGTCGCAATGACGCGTTGAATTGACTCAACAACGGCTGGAATCCCCGACAGGTCAACACCCAAAATGTCTAGATAGCCACCTTTAGACGCATAGGCATTTTGCATGTCTACTACGACCAAGGCTGTTTCGTGGGGGTTGACAGTGATCGCCTCTGGTTTCGCAGGTACGGTGAGTAGTGAAGCCATGATGATGCAGGTTAACGGCTAAGATGGGCGATCGATGAAATTTCGACTAGAAACTCTGGCTTGACCAGATCGGCGCGAATGCAGTAGCGAGCAGGGCACGGGCTGGGGAAGTACTCAGCGTACACCGCGTTCATCTGGGGATAATCAGCAAAATCCTTTAGAAAAATCATATTGAAGGTGACATCTGCCATCGTGCCACCAGCGGCTGCAACCACGCGTTTGATGGTTTCCAAAACCTGGCGGGTCTGCGCGGTTGCATCGCCCTCACCGACGAGCTTTCCGTCTGTATCAAGCGAGAGCGTACCGGAGACGTAGAGCGCTTCGCCTGCTGCCAGCATTCCGGGCGAGTAGGGAGCGAGGGGTGGCGGTGAGCCTTCGGGGATGATAGGGGTTCCGGGCATGGATTGTGGATGGGGAGTGGGGAGTAGGGAGTGGGGAGTGGGGAGTGGGGAGTAGGGAGGTTAGACGGTCGAGCTTTAAGGGTGGACGGTCGATCTTGGAGCTAGAGCAATCGAGGTTGCATCACGGAGTGTCGAGGTTTGAGGTTGGAGTGTTGAGCTTTGAAGTTCAAGGGTCGAGCTTTGCACTGAAAGCCTTGGGCGTTGAGGTTGGAAGGTCGAAGTGTGCCCTCGAATGGTTGAGCTTAGAGCTTCACCGCATTCCTTTTGTTGATCTTTTTTCCACTCCCCGCTCCTCCTGCCCAACTCAAGCAGCGATCGCCCGTTTTGCCTTCTGGCGACATTGCAATAAGGGCATAACGGCTTCGCCAAAGGTCGTGATGTCGTCTACGAAGTTTGGGAAAGTAAACAGTACGCCGTCAATCGTGGTTTCGGTGGCGAGTTGATCGAGTTTAGCGGCAACGGTGGCATAGGAGCCAACGATAGTGGGAATTCCCATAAACATCTCTGCCTGCATCGCTTTGGACATACCGCCCTCTTGGTCTGTGGCTAAGGCACCGCCCCAGGCTTGAATGGCAGCCATATCCGCGTTTTCGGCTAGTTCCTGCACTCTCGTCTGTGCAGCGGCATCGGTAGGAGCGGCAACGACGGTAAAGAGAGCATAGGTGCCAACTTGACGGTTACAAGCAGCAGCTTTCTTTTTGAGGCGAATGTTGATATTGCTCACGGTTTCGAGTTCGCCTAACACAAAGTTGTAGTTGCCCAGCTCAGCGGTGAATTGAATGCCACGATCGGACTGCCCTGCACACACAATGGGAATCTCGCGCGAGGGTGTTGGCTGGCAGAGACAATCAGTTAGCTCAAAGAATTTTCCTTTATAGGTGACTCGACCAGTTGCCCACAGCCTTTTAAGAATCTCAACATATTCCGTGGCATATTCGTAGCGGTACGACAGATAGGAATCGTCTGCCAAAATGCCCATTTGAGCATATTCAAGTTTGTTCCAACCGGAAACAATATTGATGCCAAATCTGCCTTTACTAATGTCGTCGATCGTGACTGCCATCCGTGCCATCACTGCTGGATGGATGGTAGGAATGGCAATGGACGCATAGAGATCGATCGTGCTTGTCACAGCCGCCAACCCTGCCATTAAGGTAAACGATTCCAGAGCATAATCCCAATGCTCAATTTCACCCCCATAACCGCGCCATTTGACCATCGAAAAGGCAAAATCAAAGCCGTAGGTTTCAGCTCTTAGCGTAATCTCTTTGTTGAGCTCAAAAGATGGCATGTATTGCGATGCCTTGGAAATAATCCAACCATTATTAGCGATCGGAATAAAAATGCCAAAATCTAAATAATTCATAGCAGCCTGTTGCATTCATGCTGATTTTTTAATCGTCAGCATCATGATTTGGTGCCATTGTAAGGACATGAGCCGCTTTGGAAATGAAGCAGATGCTACAAAAGTCCTGCCTGACTGCCGTTGCTACGCGGTCATATCAAGCGATGAACCAGCAGTTCTCACTGCAACTCCACATCCGTCCAACAGCTATAAAGTATCGTCAAACGATACTGACATGCCAATCAGCAATGCCAGCTTGCGTTGCGTTGTGGCTGCTAATGCCTGCTGGTAGCATTGTACGATCGGTGCCAGCGTCAGATCACCAAACTCCAATGCGCCAGCGTTAAGCCCGATCGTTATAGAAAACCCCGCCGCTTGATGTTGACCGTCAGCTATGAGCCGTCAGGTATCAGGGGTGAGGGGAGAGGGGTAAGAGTTTTGAGTTTTGAGTTGCAAGTTTTGAGTTAATTCCACTTCCCTACTCCCTACTCCCTACTCCCTACTCCCCTACTCCCTAAATCTCATACGAAACCTCCGGAGCCTGCATCGCCTTCGATAGCTCAGCCGCAACCTCTGGACGAGAGAACTCTGGGGGCGGCAGCTCACCTTTGCG
Source organism: Leptolyngbya sp. ES-bin-22 (assembly GCA_014380065.1). Lineage (GTDB taxonomy): Bacteria > Cyanobacteriota > Cyanobacteriia > Leptolyngbyales > Leptolyngbyaceae > Stenomitos. Next base: position 8,152 of record JACMKO010000419.1, read on the forward strand.
GAGGAGTTCTCGCACCTTGGTTCCTGACAAGTGAATGCGCTCGTCGCGGTTGCTGGGGCTGGTTTTCGTGGTTGCCATCGACTGAGTGCGCAGGCAGTAGAAGGCGTGTTCAAACTTCATGGGTGTGATGCCCAACTCGCCTGGTTCAAACTCATCGAAAATATATTGCGCGTCGTAGGTGCCGTAGTAGTCCCCCACGCCAGCGTGATCCCGACCGATGATGAAGTGGGTACAGCCGTAGTTCTTCCGTACAAGCGCATGGAAGATGGCTTCACGCGGTCCCGCATAGCGCATCGCAGCGGGATTGATTGCCAAAAGCACCCGATCCTTGGGAAAGTAATGCTCCAGCATGATCTCGTAGCAGCGCATCCGCACGTCAGCGGGAATGTCGTCTTCTTTCGTGGCACCGACTAGGGGATGCAGAAACAGCCCATCTACGGTTTCCATAGCGGACTTGATAATGTACTCGTGGGCGCGATGGATAGGGTTACGAGTCTGAAAACCGACGATCGACTTCCAGCCTTTGCCCCGAAAGAGCGATCGCGACTCCAACGGATCAATCTGATAGGTGGGAAACAGCGTGTGTGGATTGCGCTCCAGCAACCAGACATCGCCTGCCAGGTTAACGACACCCTGCTTGTAGACAACCGATACGCCGGGATGCTTCTCTTCGTTGGTGCGATAGACCAGCAGCGCTTCATGCCGTTTGTCGTAGCGATACTTTTGAGTCAACTGCAAAACGCCGACGAACGTACCGTAGGGATTGTCTAACCGGATCAGGGTGCCTTCTTTGAGCGGTGCAGCAACTTCTTCTGACACAGGCAGCGTGATGGGGATCGACCAGGGCAAGCCATTCGCCAGGTGCATATCATTGACGACCCCGTTGTAGTCTGCCTCGTTCATAAAGCCCGTGAGAGGACTAAAGCCACCGATCGCAATCAGCTCCAGATCTGAAACGGCCCGCGCTTCCAGCTTCACTCTGGGCAAAAAGTCGGCTTTGTCGAGAAATTCAGCGCGCTGTTCGGGTGTGGCGATGCGGTTAATCAGTTGCCCACCGTGAGGGGCAATGCTGTCAGAAGGCTGGCTCATGGGAATTGTGGATTGCAGTGTGTCGATCGCAGAGTGTGCTCACCCATCCATCCTACTAGGCTGCGTGATCATTCCTCTAGCTGTTTAGAAACTACACCCCACACTCGTTAAAGGGTTGATGGCTGCTGCGATCGCCCATCATGTGACGGGGTCGCGACCGCTTAGGGTCATTGAGCCTGGGTTAAAATCAGCGTATGCCTAAGAAAATTCGAGAACTTAAGCAAATCGTGAGTCAAGCAGGCTTTATTTTGCAAAAGAGACGAGGCAAAGGAAGCCATAGTTATTGGGTGCATCCTAAAATGCTATCAATGCCACTAACCATTCCAGGCAAAGATGGCGATGATGCTCCCAGATACCTTGAGCCGCAAATCTTACAAGCACTGCAAGCCCTGAAAGTATTGGAGGATGAGAGCGAATGAGCTACAGATATACAATGGTGATTCAGTGGTCAGACGCCGATCAGCTCTATCTAGTACATCTCCCGGAATTTCCCTGGCAGCAGTTTGTCACACACGGCACAACGTATCAAGAAGCTGCTCAAAATGGGCAAGAAGCACTTGAGGGTTTAATCGAAGTCCTTCAAGCCAACAATCAACCCTTGCCAGAACCACACCAGATTGAGTTTTCACAAGTCGCGTAATCGTTGCATCCTCATGAACTGAATTTGCGGCGCGATCAGAAGCAATCCTCCAGGAGGAGATTATGCGATCGCGATCAAATGTAGTGCGATTGATCGCAGTTTTGCTCACCCATTCATCCTCCTAGGATGCGCGATCGTTTCGATAAGTAATATTGCTCAGGTCTGCACCGCAAACGCTTCTGGATCAATGTCCCAATTAACCCATCGAATCGCTTCTCTAGCAGTTGTCATGGCAGGTGGCACTCGCAGCGCATGAATATGCCCCGTGCTCGGACAGGTCATCTTGAGCAAATAAATCGGCTCAACATCAGCATCCGCTGCAATCTTGAGCAACGTGTATTCTTGCCAGGAATTTAGCTCAGCTGCCTGCAATTCCTGACATATTCTGGCGTAACCAATACCCTGAATCAGCACTCGCCTGAGTTCGGCATTGTCTTCTGTTAACAACCACTCTGATTGCCATTGATTAGGAGGCACGATGCCATATTTTTCTGGCAGAGTGACACCATGATAGGAATACAAACTATAGCCATCGACAAATCGAATCGCAGGTTCGCCTTCAGCGTGAAGTCGGTTTTCGGAATCAAAGCGAAGAATAC
>JACMKO010000420.1 GCA_014380065.1 Leptolyngbya sp. ES-bin-22
CATGAGTCGGTTAGTCCAAGCGTTGCCTAGCGTCTTGAGAGGAAAGGTTGAATACCAAATTCTCTGCGCTTCCGCATTCCAATGCGTCGTGGTCGCATGTCTTCCTTCAACCCTCTACGACCATCAGGATCATCCACAACGTTTTGAAGGAGCCGATCGCCGTCTCACGGATTAACGTTTTGAGGTCTTCTGGTGTAATACCAAATCAATGAGCAAAGACTACAAATACGCCCTCACCCTAGCCCTCTCCCAACGGGCGAGGGACCAAGACTTTTACTGCCCTTCTCCCTGGGGAGAAGGGTCGGGGATGAGGGCAAGATCTGTAGCTTTTATTGCAGGAATTGGTATAGGAACTTGAACTTACACACCTAGTTTCTTTTCATAGAAGAGGCGACTCGACTTCATCTTTTCAATGAAGCAACCGATGCAAAGGCGGTAGCTCACCTTGTGAACCATCGCCCGATCGTTGTAGCCATCGATCGCCTCTAAACCCTAGCTAACCCCTCACCTGAACAGGGTGCGCTAACCCGATCGCTCTTTTCAGCACAAGCGATTGAGTTGGCGCGCGCCTTCTCGTCAGCCCTTACTCAAAATCGTTATGACTATGATATAGTCATTTCAGTCCTTGAAGTTATCGGTCGTTGTGCGTACCGAACCAGTACTTGGCTAGCGTTGCCAATTGTTCTGCAAACTAAAAGTGCTGAAAGATCAAGACGCACCCTATATACCCAATCGAAGGAGACTGTTATCTCATGACTCAAGAAGGATGCTTGCGCGTTGGACAATCGGCTCCCGATTTCACGGCAACGGCTGTGGTCGACCAAGAATTTAAAACGATTAAGTTGTCCGACTACCGTGGCAAGTACGTCGTGCTGTTTTTCTACCCGCTCGACTTTACCTTTGTTTGCCCCACCGAAATCACCGCGTTCAGCGATCGCTACGATGAGTTCAAGCAGCTAGGCACCGAAGTGTTGGGTGCTTCCGTTGACAGCGAATTTTCTCACCTGGCGTGGATTCAAACCGATCGCAAGAGTGGCGGTATTGGCGACCTCAACTACCCCCTCGTTGCCGACATCAAAAAAGAAGTCAGCGCAGCCTACAACGTCCTTGATCCAGATGCGGGTATCGCTCTGCGCGGTCTGTTCATCATCGACAAAGATGGTGTCATTCAGCACTCAACCATCAATAATCTGTCCTTCGGTCGCAGCGTTGATGAAACTTTGCGGACACTGCAAGCCATTCAGTACGTACAGTCTCACCCTGATGAAGTGTGTCCTGCTGGCTGGAAGCCTGGTGATGCCACCATGAACCCTGATCCTAAGAAGTCAAAGGAATACTTCGCGGCGGTCTAGCGCTTGGCTGATTTCTATTCGCGTTAAATCGTTAACAATGACTGTAGGGTAGGCATTTGCTCACCCTACAGTTTTTTGGGCATGTTTAAATTCGATGGCGAAGCGAACTATCCCTGACCTACCGAGACCTTCTTCATGATTCCGGCTTGCGATCGCTATTGGCTAAAAAATGCTCATGTTCCCTCTCCATTACTAGAGCAAAACCCACACACGCCCCTTCCAGCACCAGAAACTCAGCGCTTGGTCTGTGATGACTTTCTGCTAGTCGATCTTGAAATTGTTGGAGGTGTCATTACCACCATTACCCCTGCTGGAAGCCACAGTGATGACAGTCCTTCTGCTGATCTTCGTAGCGGCATTGTTTTTCCCTGCTTTGTCGATTTACACACCCATCTGGATAAAGGGCACATCTGGGAACGCACCCCGAATCCTGATTGCACGTTTGGTGGAGCGATCGACACTAGCCAAACCGATGCTAAAAACTACTGGGATGCTGACGATGTCTATCGCCGGATGGAATTTGGGTTGAAGTGTAGCTATGCCCACGGCACAAAAGCTCTCCGCACACACATCGACTCGGCAGGCGATCGAGCCGCTAGGAGCCTGAGCGTCTTCAAGACCCTCCAGGCAACCTGGGCAGAGCGGTTGACCCTGCAAGCCGCTTCTCTGGTGTCATTGGAGTACTACCTCACGTCTGCGGGTGAACAGCTTGCCGACCAGACCGCCGAGCTAGGCGGCATCCTGGGTGGCGTTGCCTACATGAACCCGGGCATTGAAGCACAGGTCGATCGCGCGTTCACTCTCGCAAAAGCCCGTAACCTCAATCTAGACTTTCACGCTGATGAAACCAATGACCCCAATTCAGCCACCCTGCGAATCATTGCGGAGGCGGCGATACGGCACCAATTTCAGGGACAAGTAGTCTGTGGGCATTGCTGTAGTTTGGCAGTGCAAGCACCCGAAACGGCTCAAACCACGATCGCCCTCGTCAAGCAAGCAGGGCTGGGCATCGTCAGTTTGCCTCTGTGCAATCTCTACCTGCAAGATCGGCAAACAGGACGCACTCCGCGTTGGCGTGGTGTAACGCTGCTGCATGAATTAAAGCAGGCAGGGGTGCCCGTTGCGATCGCCAGCGACAACTGCCGCGATCCCTTTCACGGCTTCGGCGATCACGACGGGTTACAGGTCTTTAGCCTCTCGGTTAAAATTGCTCATCTTGATCGACCCTATGGCACCTGGTGCCGCGCGGTCACATCAACCCCGGCTGACCTGATGGGCTTGTCCACTATGGGACGTATTGGGGTCGGTCTGCCAGCCGATCTCGTTTTGTTTAAGGCACGTCGCTACAGTGAGCTGCTGTCTCGCCCACAGCACGATCGCGTGGTGCTTCGGGCTGGGAAGGCGATCGACACCACCCTACCCGACTACGCCGAATTGGATGATTTGATCGCCAAAGTCTAGCCGTGCAGCCTCCGCGTTCTTCCTGCCTCTGCGACCAAACACAGCGTCAAACGCTACCTTAGGTCTAAATGCAGTAAATGATGAATGGATGATGTCCGATCCAACTTTCACTCCTCAACTAGCTGTCACATTGGGCGATCCAGCAGGCATAGGCTCAGAAGTCATACTCAAAGCTTTGGCGATCCCCTTGATCAACTGCGAAGTCACCATTGTTGGCAGTCGATCGCTCCTCACCGCAACCTACGAACAGTTGCGATCGCTCCATCCAGAGCTTGCCCTTGCACATCCAGACAGTTTGCACGTCCTTGATGTCTCGCTTCCCTCTTTGGAGCAGCACATTGTTGTAGGACAAGAAAGTGTTGCCAGTGGAGCTGCTAGCTTCCATTATCTCGAAACCGCTATCGCTCAGGCGTTGGCGGGAGCCTTTCATGGCATCGTGACGGGACCCATTTCCAAAGCTGCCTGGAGTGCAGCAGGTCATGCCTATCCTGGACAAACCGAACTGCTGGCAGAACGGGCAGGCGTTGACCGCTTTGGAATGCTCTTTGTTGCCCGATCGCCCCACACAGGTTGGATCTTGCGGACGCTGCTTGCCACGACCCACATCCCACTGCGTCAGGTGGCAGACACCCTTACTCCAGCGCTCCTTACCCGCAAGCTAGATTTGCTCATTGAGTGTCTGCGCCAAGATTTTGGCTTGGAGACACCCCGCATTGCGATCGCTGGACTCAACCCCCACAGCGGCGAGCAGGGCAAACTAGGACATGAAGAACAAGACTGGCTGATTCCGTGGCTGGACTCGACCCGCGCTCGCCTGCCCCACCTTCAGCTAGACGGACCTATTCCACCTGATACGCTTTGGGTGAAGCCGGGACAAGCCTGGTTTGGCACACGGCAAGAAGCAGGCACACCGGTTCTACAGGCTTCAAGCATGAACCCTGCCGATGCTTATTTAGCGCTCTATCACGATCAAGGGTTGATTCCAGTCAAACTGATGGCGTTCGATCGCGCAGTCAACACGTCGATCGGCTTGCCGTTTGTACGCACATCGCCCGATCACGGCACAGCGTTTGACATTGCAGGGCAGGGAAAGGCACAAGCAAGCAGTATGAGAGCGGCGCTAGAGCTAGCAGCAGCGCTGTGTTATGAGCGCGATCGGTTGCAGCTCAACACAGACCCTTTTAAGCCTTTCGTTCCCGATGCAAGCCGTGGGTAGACATTGGGCAAGCAGAAACGATGTCAATAAACGCAACAGACAAAACCCCTCTAGAAACTGCTATGAAACGGCGGGAGATGATGCCCCCTTGTACGCTTATGAGTGCTAGTGGGTTTCTTAATATGCCGCAACAAAGCCTTAGTTTTCCCCTTAAATTTACCGATCGTTCGCTGCATCAGTGCGAATGTCCGGTGAGATTCAGTTAGGATTTGATGACTTTTTCAACGATTCTTCATACAATCAAGAGAGATTCAACGCGAAAATAAGATTGATTCGGTATAGAGGGCTACAGCCAGCCTCTGCTAAATTTAAGCATTAGCTTTTACCTATTTCTACTTTTACGCCTACATCGCACCACTCCAAATAAGCCCTCAGCCTCCAACCAAATTCCATTAGCCAGTACAAGGGTGATTATGCTTCAATCTGCACAGTATTCTCTCAACGTCATTCAAGACGAAGCAAGCGAACTTGTCCGTAAGGGCAAGGTTAGTCGTCAGCAGCCAATCTATATCCTTTGCCAGTTTATTCCAGCACGGGAGTGGGCATCGATCGAGTGCGAACTGGAACGCTGTGGCTTTCTGTTGCGCGATCGCATTGGGGATCTCGTCGGTCGTGAACAGTGGGAAAACGACTAGCTGGGAGCAGGCTTTAACTGGAGAAAGCGCTAGCTACGGGCTAAGTGTCTTGGTTAAGACGACGAGTCCTGGGTTCTAAGCCGTTCTAGCTCAGCGCGCATCGCCACGATTTGTGCGGTCAACTCCTGTAGCTCTAGTTGAACATCGGGTGGGGCAGAGGGTGTCGTCGCTGTAGCGCTTGATGCCCCTGCCGAATGCCCTGTGCGCTTGGCAAGGAGCGTATCCACAAAGCCACGTGCCTCTTGCTCAGTGACTTCGCCTTTTTGTGCCCATTCTGCCGACAAGACGCTCCACTCCTGGTTCAGCTTCGAGAGAGACTCATCCCGTCTTTCAGGATCTTGCAGCACTTCAACCAGGGAGGCTGTTGCGCCTAGCGTCACGCGGAACCCCTTTTGAAACAGTTGCACAAAGTTGTCAGAATTCATCTCAAGCGCGTCCTTTGATAGTTCTGCGAACAGTCTAAGCCTATTTTACGAAGACAGTCATTGGAAATCAGGAAGCGAAGAAAAAATGCTTTCCCCAGACTCCTATTTGAAGACTCCTACTTGAACCATTTTCTTTAAATATTCTGCTCCAGATATTGGTTAACGTCTTCTACCAAACGGCTGAGTTCGGCTTCGGTGGTCAGTCGAATCCGATCGTCCCGCAAGGTGATTAAGACTTTAGCGGCGAAGGGGGTTGCCCAAATATTAGGGTTACAAAAAATTTCCAGAAAAACGTCGCCCGTGTATTGATACTCCATCGGCTTCTGAGGTATGCCGCGTGTACCAGGAGCAACCTTAGTCGCTACGGCTTTGAGACTGTCCATCAAACGCGAAAGCGCTAACTGTAAGTCCTGAGCTGCCTGAGGTGTAAAGCTGATGGCAACAGACCCTTCAACGAGATTAATGGTGAACCGAGATGCAGACATGCGGGGTGGAATCCAACGATCGGCACTCTAAATCGTACTGGCGATAGTAACTGAAAAGATCTTTTCTTTACGAATGAACGCAGGACACACGCAAACCGCTTTAACCATGAGTTGGCGGTAGTGTCGCTGCATGACGGCTGCTACACTCGCGCAGTAGCAGCCGTCAGCTAATGCGAATCTTTGCCTGTAAGCGCTGAGGGACAGTGGTGAAGAGGCGGTCGCTGCCCTACAGTGAGGGGAAATGAGTTTGATAAAAGCTGTGGTTATCGATAATCGATCGCGCGTGCGCAAAGTTCTGATCATCACGTTGTTGCTCAATCTGTTCGTTATGGTCTTGAAGGCAGGAGTGGGCTGGCTTACTGGGTCGCTCAGCTTACTAGCCGATGCTCTGCACAGCGTGACCGATAGTGCCAACAATGTTTTGGGCTTGATTGCCAGTCGGTTTTCGTCACCTGAACCCGATCGCGATCATCCCTATGGGCACCAAAAGTTTGAGGCGGTCGGTGCCTTGGGCATTGCGGCTTTTTTAGGCATTGCTTGCTTCGAGATTTTGCAGGGCGCGATCGAGCATCTAATCACTCCTCATCACGACCCGGTCAGAATTTCGCCTCAAGAGCTGTGGCTCCTGCTGCTTGTGCTGGGCGTGAATATTTTTGTTGCCTTTTACGAGCGGCGTGAAGGGCTACGGGTTGGGAGCGCGATTTTGATCGCGGACGCGAAGCATACGATGAGCGATATTTGGGTCACCATCAGCGTCATGGGCGGCTTAGTTGGCATTTGGGCGTGGGGACTGCAATGGCTAGATGTGGTGCTGGCATTTCCTGTCGCAGTGCTGGTGTTTTACAGCGGTTGGTCGGTGCTCAAAGACAATTTGCCGTCACTCGTTGATGAAATGGCGATCGCGCCCGAAGCCATTCATGCGATCGCCATGCAGGTGCCTGGTGTGCTCAACTGCCATGACATCGCCTCTAGAGGCATTGTGGGTCGGCAGATTTTTATTGAAATGCATCTCATCGTGAGTGCAACCGATGTTGAAACCGCTCATCAGATCACGGAAGCGGTAGAAGACCGCTTAGAGGAGCGCTTCAGCCCTGCTCGTATTTTGATTCACATCGAGCCGCCGTCTTACACGTCAGATCAAATCACCTTTGAGCCAAAAGCGTGAGGCAAGAGGATGGCGGTTTTGAGTTGATTGAGCAGCTACCTTTTGCCTTCATCCCCCATTTTTTTTGCCTACTGCCTCCTAATGTACAGTGACTTTTTATTTGTCGTGAAGACACGTTAGTGTCGTTAAAGGAGCAAGGCTAGATCTGGCTTGCTTTTCCGCCTCAAGCCAGCTTGGCAATCCTGCTGACCTGATGCTAGGCTGCTGAGCGCACTCTCTCTGCAACCCTGCAACAGGGAGGGGTTTGCTCAGCGACACGAATTTGTCTCAATGTCATTTAATTTGGCACTGTACAGATCGAGACACGCATTCAGCCCAGCCGCAAATTCATATCGTGTCAATGTTTGATTGCCGCGAAAGGTGCGGTTGGGATAGCCAACGATGCAGCCG
>JACMKO010000421.1 GCA_014380065.1 Leptolyngbya sp. ES-bin-22
ACTTCTGCCAGTAGCGCAAGCTTGATCAAAGTTTTGCAGCCAACCCACTAAACTGCGTTTTGCACGCGACCCTAAGGGCTGAAAGGTTGTTTTGTTTGCGATCGTCAGACTGCTTAAATAACGTCTCCAACGCCCTAGTGAAGAAACAATAAAAGCGAGTGCACACTGTTAGTTACGACTCGCCTTCATTGCTCGTTTTTGCTTGCTCAAGCGAATGGAGTGTTATGCCTCATCCCATAAGCGCCGGATTGTACCTGGCAAAAAGCCTTTGAGCTCTTGAACGCGATCGTCAGACAACTCGTCTTTAGTGGCAGCAAACACAGCTCTAACGACTGTCTCTGGATCTACAGTATTTTGCAGACCAGCTTCCTGTTTGACTCGAAACAAAAAGGTGTCGTCTTTGATCGTGAGTGGTTGTCTCACGCGGCTAATAAAACGTACGAGAGGATTTGTATCGAGCCATAGGTCTTCAATTTCATTTTGAAGTGCCTTTTCAGTCGTTGGTTCCATCTCTTTTTGCAGTTCACTAGCCACCCGATCGACCGTTTCATTAGGCATTATGTCACGCATCGTGCGGAAGACAACCTCTGTGATGTCTCTGGCATCATACAGATCAGATAAACCACCTTTAAGCTTTACTTTTTCAAGAAAAGGCGTATCTTTGGTGGCGATCGGGACAGTGGCACCTTTTTTCATTGATTCGGGAGGATTCTTTTCCATATCTTCTAACATTTGGCGACCTTTCTTAGTTAACTCTGCTTTCTTGAACTCAATCAAATGAGGCAATGGACCGTCAGGAGCACCATACGTATTTGCAATGCGAAAGTCAACTTCTTCAGCATTGATCACATTGGGCACATCGTCTTGATTACCGTAGGCGTTACCACTAAACTCTGCATTGATATAGTGTTCCTGATTTAAATAATCGAGATGACCGAGAAAATCGGCTGGAGCTAAGGCAATACCTGTAAAGTCAGTTTCGCTGAACGTAACAGTGTCTAATCCAGGAGAACGATCGCTGTCCTGGATTTTTTTCAGCATGATATAAACGACATCATCTCTAATGGCAATTGGCACTCTGTAGTCCTCTCGTTAACAGCAGTCTCGACAGGCAAGATAGTCTAAAAAATCTGCCTTTTGGTGTGACCTTATTTCACTTAGGTGCCTTGCACATCCATAGATTCAACCATCAATACGTTACGAATGTTACACAAGGCGATTGAATAGTATTGCGTAAGACTACAGCGATGCCTCTATCACAAGCATGAACTTTCCCGTCGGCATCGCTAACCCTTTAGACAGAGTTGATCGTTAAGACCGCGTTACGCTAGCCTTCAAGCAATGGCATCACGGTCTAAGATAAAGTGGCTAACTCTGAAACCTGGCATCGCTTCGACTTCCCTTTTCGTCTATCCAAGAGTTTGCGCCTCCTTTAGCAGTCTACCCTGCTGGCTGCTTGATGACCGCACATGCCTCACGCTTCGACTCTACTGAGCTATTGCTGTTGGAATTGGCGCGTTTCAGAGCAATCTGAGGGCGCTTAGACCAGTTGTCACTGAATTTTTGACTCAATGAAACTGTCGCTTTATTGCCCTACGTGTTCTCGCCCGATCGCTGATCTCAACAGCACGACTCCGCAGATAGTGTGTGCTGCCTGTCAGCATCGCTATGGCGTGGTGCACGGCAAACTTTCTAAGCATTCCTCTATCAATGAACCGCTGTTGTTTCTAAACGACAAGCTGCCCAGTTTTTACAAGCGGCACTACACGCTGCAAATTACAACGCCTGATCGCAACCTGAAGCAGCTTCAGTTTTCCATTCCTGGTAAGGCAGATCCGCTCTCGGTTCACTACGGTGATGTGGTGTCTGTGCTTTACACCATGCAGGGCTACCTGATGAAAAAGCTGGTTGCCGTCACCAACCACACCACAGGCAAACGCTACGTACTGCCCAAGCCTGTGCCCAGCACAACTCATCTAACGCTGACGCTAACCACGATCGTTCTTGGGCTACTGGTCGGCTCTTTTATGAGTGGGGTCAATGTTTTTCTCGTCTCTGTTGTGTCAGCGCTGGGCGTATTGGCGTATCTTAAAGTGACCCATAGCGCTCAACTTACAAGTCCGTCGCTGGACACTCACGGACGTGAAGGCACTCGTCTTGCTGGCGATCAGCGCCTACTAGCGCAGAAATTAAAGATTGAGCATCGCATGGATGAAATCGGTCATGAGTGCAAGGCAAATCAGGGCTTGATTGATCGACTGGAAGACCTGAAGCGCAAAATGATTGATGTGGATCAGCAGTTATATGCTCCTCGTATTTTTAGAACTACTGGTGCTGTCACGCTTCTGAAGCAGCAAATCACAAACAACCAGCGACTCGTGCGGGAATATCGACGTGCGCTACAAATGATTGAAATTGAAGTAGAAACCTCCTGGATTGCCGACCAACTGCCGGATGCTAGCAATTTTACCCGCGCCATTATGCAAAAGCTCGAAGAACTTAAGGCGATCGAAGACCAAAATCAATTCCTCAAGCTTCAACTCGCCGCCTATGAGGAAGTGAAGCATCATGTAATTCCAGGCTATGAAGGGCAGGAAGAGGAGTTTGGAGTTAAGAGTTTTGTGCTGGAGAACGGTGCCTGTTGCCTTTACCCATCATCGCGCTGGGGCAATGTCACCGTTACAGTTGTGCCTTGAGCCAGAACGCTATCGATGTGAAGCTGTCCCTGGTGGTTTTCGACGATCGCCTGAGCGATTGCCAACCCCAAACCCGATCCAACGGTAGAGGCTTGAGTGCGTGCTTGATCGACGCGGTAGAAGCGATCAAACAGCCGCGGTAGAGCCTCTGGTGGAATACCAATCCCTGTATCGCTCACGCTAACTTGCAGCAATGCGTTGCTCGATCGCTTGAGCGACTGTAGTTTTACCAGAACCATCCCTCCAGAAGGAGTGTACTGCAACGCATTGCCAACCAGGTTTGTAAATAAGCGCGCTAGCTGGTCGCGATCGGCGTGTAGAGTACTCCAGGTTTCTTGAGTCAGTTGGGGGGGCGCGATCGCGGTAATGCTAAAAGGCGACGACGCGCCCGAAGCCTCACCTTGAATTGCTGTTGTACTATTGGAGACGCTTTTAGCCGCTGGCTCAGCTAAGCTGAAGCCAAGCTGAATGCCCTTCTCCTCGGCAAGTGTCTGTTGTTCTTCAATCACGTCTCGCAGCAGACCATCCAGCGCTACACTCACGCGATGAGCCTGCACAATGCCGCTGTCCTGCCGTGCTAAAAACAGCAAATCATCGACAAGCCGACCTAAGCGCCGCGTCAATCGTTCAACTACTTTTAAGTGCTGCTGCTGCGTTTGTGGATCAGGATCAGGATCTGTCAGCGCGACTTGCACGTTGGTTTGAATAATGGCGATCGGGCTACGCAATTCATGAGACGCATCGGCTGTAAACTGCTTCAACCGCTGATACGACTCGCGTACAGGCTCCATTGCCAGACCCGAAAGAAACCAACCGATCGCGGCAACCGCAGCAAGCATCAACCCAATCCCCAGGCTGAGATCCAGCACCAGTTGGCGCACAGGTTTCGTGACTTCAAACCAGGGATGGCTGACGCGCAGATAGCCGAGCACTTGCCGACCCACCTCTACACGCTGTGTGACTTGCCGCAGGATCAGCGAATCGGGAGAGGAGACAGTTTTTAGTGCTTGGTTGTTAGTTGTTAGTGGTTCTCGATCGGTTGGGTTCGTAACGCTTCGTCCTTGTATCTCCACGTCTTGCGTTCCTGCTGCTCGTAATGTCCCGCTTGCCCCTCTCACCATGCGAACCGTTTCGCCCTTGCTGTCAAGATGCAGCGGAATCTGCAAAGGTTCGGAAAGCGTTGACCAAAGCAAGTCACCTGTGGGGCTGAACCATTCCAGATCGATGTGATCATCTTCCCCAGTAGCCGCATTGTCACGAAAGCTAGCTTCGACATTGACGCGCAGTGCCCCACCTTCGGAGTGTGGATTGACAGGTTCAATAACGAGCGATCGACCCACCACCTCCACGACATGATTTAACGTATCGTCAATGCGCTCAATTAACGTCTCGCGCACGTAGAGATAAAAGCCACTGGCAAAGAGCAGTAAGAGAACTGCTGTAACTGTCGTGTACCAGAGCGCCAGCCGTCGGCGAGTCGTTTGAAACATAAGACAAATTAGTTCCCTAAGCCGACAGGGCAATCAGTGCTGAATGAGCTTGTTTAGCCTTGTCTAGCAAGTCATCGTAAGAGCAAACTTCGCAAGAATATTGAGAGGCGATTAGTCTCATATATCTTCCTGGATCGCGCCCCGCACCGATACTTTTTTCATCGCTTCTTCCAAGCACAATCAAGTAGGAGCGATTATTCGCAATCCCAGGGAATTCATCTTTGATTCGATCAATATGATTGCGAATATAGTCATCCCATTCAGCGATTTGAAAAGCAGCTTGATTAACTCCACTTGTAGGCTGACCTTGTTTAGTGGCTATGTGCTTTCCTGGTTTCTCTAACTCAACCAGCTTGTACTTATTACCTGCATACTTAATCACAAAGTCAGGCTCTACATACACCTTGCCAAGCGGCGATTCTCCGGGCGGATAATGAAAGCGCGGCTTTGAAACAATATTGTTTTGACCGACATAGACATCAATCAAAATCGGATTCTCTTTTAAAAAGTCATGAAACAAACTCTCATGTCCTTCAGGAAATTCATTGAGTAGTTTTTCAAAGCGATTGATCAGTTGCCCCAGAACGGCTAATTTACTGTAGGAGCGATCGGCTTGAAAAAGCTGAGTGAATTCTCCCAGAAGGAACTTTCTATTACTTGGCTCACGCTTTAGATAACCTTCTATCCGATCATATTTTAAGTAAACATAATCGCAGTCAATATCATCGAGCCTTGTAGTGATATTTATACCCCAGTCTTCTATGCATGCTCCTGTGAA
>JACMKO010000422.1 GCA_014380065.1 Leptolyngbya sp. ES-bin-22
CTGGGTTTGCTGGGACTCATTTTTCAATGGGCGCTGAAACGTTTTGAACCAAAGCCGTTGAAGCCTTCAGCGACCCGCTCTTCTGACTCGATCGCTGCTCGTCCGCCATCTCCCCCAGAGAACCGACCCATGACGGCTACTCTGGTGACACCAACAGGTTCCCAAATGCTGGCAGAACCGATACAGACAGCAGGCAGGGGCACGCAAGCAAACGCTGAGTCAATTTTAGAGGCACAAATAGTCGCGCAGACTTCAGAGGTCACGCTAAGTCCAGTAGAAGTGCCAACCGCAGAAACGTCAGAAGAAGAGTCAGATCCCAATCCAATCACCGCGATCGCGGCGGGAACGGCTGCCATCATTGGTCAAGTGCTGCCAACTGAGCGGCGAGACAACTATTGGACAGATGCTCAGCAGGTTTATGCACATGGCATTGAGCTGGTTGCAGCAGGGCAATATGGTACAGCCCTGGGTTGTTTCGATCGGGCGATCGAGCTGAATCCCAACGTTGCCGATGCCTGGATTGCCAAAGGTGAGGCACTGGTGACTTTGGGACAGCGTGATCAAGCGAGAAAGACGTTTGCACGAGCGGCTGAGTTACGACCCCGTGATGAAACGATTGCTCAATGCTTAGCCGCCCTAGAAGAAGTCAGCGTTGCTGCACCAGCAAATTCTGAAATGACGGCTGAAGCAACGACTGACCCAACGACTGAGGCAGATGTCATGGAGTCGATCCTTGCTGAAGCTACGATCCCTGAAACGGAAGCCACAATCCCTGAAGCGTCCACTCCTGAAACGACCACTTCTGAAATGACTACAGAAGACTCTATCACTGAGGGGATTATTGCCGAGCTAACAGCGCTGGAAGGCACGACTGAAGCACCGATTGTTGAACCAACACCTTTAGAAGCGGCGGTTAAATCGATCGCGCCTGACCTGGACATTACACTACCTCTGTCTCAACCGTCTCGTCCACCCCTAGCAGCAGATGCCCCTGGTACGATCAGCGCGATTGCCAGCGTGATCCCGCTTGGGGATGTCCGAGAAGGGTTTAACGTTGAAACCTTCAAGCAAGCCTTTCAAGATAACCTGCTGCGCTTTCAGGGCAAAACGCTAGAAGAGGCAACGCTCCAAGACAGCTATACGGTGCTGGCTTACATGGTGCGCGATCGCCTGATGCAGTTTGAAACCCCGGAAGCGCTCTTAACCCGTCCAGACACTCGTTGGATTGGTGAAGTGTCGGCTGAATACATGCCAGGATCGCACTTGCAGAACAATTTGCTCACTCTGGGCAGCATTGACGTTGTGCGACAGGGCATTCAGGACTTGGGGCTAAATCTTGATGCGGTGTGTGATCAGGAAGCAGAACCGGGACTTGGCAAAGGTGGCTTAGGGCGGCTGATGGTCTGCTATCTGGAGTCAATGGCAACACAAGCCATTCCAGCGATCGGTTACGGCATTCGCTACGAAAAGGGCTTCTTTGACCAGGAAATTCACGATGGTTGGCAGGTGGAAACGCCCGATACCTGGCTGCAAGGGGGCAACCCCTGGGAGATTGAACGTCCTGACAGAATGGTAGACGTGAAGTTTGGCGGACGTACGGAAGCGTATCTGGATGAGCAAGGACGCTATCGAGTGCGATGGATTCCCCAGGAGGTTGTTAAGGGCATTCCCTACGACACGCCGATTCTGGGCTACCAGGTGAAAACGGTCAACCTGCTGCGTCTGTGGCGAGCAGAAAGCGACAGTCCGTTGGGCAAAGTGCTTTATCCGGTTGATGTGGATTTCCAGGGACAGGAACTACGCCTGAAACAGCAGTTTTTCCTCGTCTCTTGCGCTTTACAGGATGCCATCCGCTTGCATGTAGGTGCAGGGAAAGCCATTGAAACGCTGCCCGATCGGGTTGCCCTCCAACTCAACGATACGGATACGACATTGGCGATCCCAGAATTAATGCGCTTGCTAGTCGATGAACATGGGCTTGAATGGAGTCAAGCATGGGAGACTACGCGCAACACGCTTTCGTACACCAACCACAGCCTGATGCCGGAAACGCTAGACGATCGCTGGTCGATTGCCATCCTCGCGTCCATCCTGCCCCGGCATCTGGAAATCATCTTTGAGATCAACGCGCGCTTTTTGGAAGCAATCCATCTTCAGGCTGGTGATGATCTTGACCACCGCCGCCGCCTGTCGCTGATTGACGAAACGGGCGATCGTCACGTTCGGTTAACCAACCTGGCGTGTGTAGGTACTCATGCCATTAACGGTGTTTCGGCTCTGCACACCGAGCTTCTGGAGCAGACGCTTTTGTCTGATTTCTATGCGCTGTATCCCGATCGGTTCAGTAACAAGACCAATGGCATTTCGCCGCGTCGCTTTTTGCGGCTGAGCAATCCTCGACTGGCAGACTTGATTACCCGTCGTCTTGGCGATCGCTGGATCACCAACCTGGATGAATTGCAACAACTAACAGAAGCCGCTGGCGATGGAAACTTTCGGCACGAGTGGCGGCAGGTAAAACAAGCCACCAAGCAAGATCTGGCGGCGATCGTGCATCAACAAACGGGCATTGATCTAGACGTTCACTCGTTGTTTGATATTCAGGCAATGGTGCTACATGAATACAAGCGACAACACCTGAACGTTCTGCATATCCTGACGCTCTACAACCGGATCAAAGCCAACCCTGATGTGGATTTAGTGCCTCGTACCTTTATCTTCAGTGGCAAGGCGGCACCAGACTATTTCACTGCCAAGCTGATTATTAAGTTAATCCATGCCGTTGCCGATCTGGTTAATGCTGATCCAGACGTTCGAGGACGGCTCAAAGTTGTCTTTCTGCCTGATTTCACCCTCAAGGTGGCTCAGCAGATTCTTCCCGCTGCCGACCTGTCAGAGCACATTTCCACCGCAGGTATGGAAGCTTCTGATACAGGCAATATGATGGCAGCGCTGAACGGTGGACTCATCATTGGCACACCCGATGGTTCTAATTTGGAGCTGTTTCAGGAAGTCGGTGCAGACAATGTTTTCCAGTTTGGTTTAACGGCTACAGAAGCGACGGTTTTGCGGGCAACGGGTTACAACCCTTGGGAGGTTTACAACGCCAGCTTTGACTTGAAGGGGGCGATCGACC
Source organism: Leptolyngbya sp. ES-bin-22 (assembly GCA_014380065.1). Lineage (GTDB taxonomy): Bacteria > Cyanobacteriota > Cyanobacteriia > Leptolyngbyales > Leptolyngbyaceae > Stenomitos. The sequence continues at coordinate 3,137 of JACMKO010000422.1, forward strand.
TGTTAACGAATGGCACGCTGTCTCATGGCGATACAGCGCTATTTCAACCGCTAGTACATCTCCTCTTGTCCTCCGACTACTACCTGTTGCTGGCAGATTATCAGTCCTATATCGATTGCCAGATGCAGGTAAGCCATCTCTATCGTGATCAGGATGCCTGGACACGCAAATCGATCCTCACAACCGCGCGGGTGGGCAAATTTTCGAGCGATCGTGCCGTTCGTGAGTACTGCCAAACCATCTGGAACGTCGAGCCTGTGCCGATCGAAATTGCTGATTACGTCCCATCGAAAACCGCTTCGCTGTAAGCGGCTCGATGCTGCTATGGAGAAAAGATGACTATGAAAGCCCTTAGCCACCGTACCAAAATTGTCGCGGCGATCGGTTCTGCCAGCAGTTCTTCATTCTCATCATCGGCAGTACCCCAATGGGCAAAGCAGGCAGCACTAATTTTCTCAAAATTCATACGATCGCGCACGCTGACAAGGGCTAATCAAACACGTTCACTCTGATAGAGGCAAGCAGTTAAGCAAAGCGCTATTACATAATTGCAGGGTCTGCTTTCTGTCATCTCTGTGTGATTTAGGGAGCGATGTTGTTGAATTCATGCGTTTCAGAAGCTAATTTATGAAAATACTGATCCTCAATGCAGGCTCTAGCAGCCAGAAAAGTTGCCTTTACGAGGTTGACGATGAGACGCTTCCAGAGCAGCCTCCTGAGCCACTGTGGGACGCTGTTGTAGACTGGACGCATCACCAGGGCTTGGCAGCAATCAAAGTTAAAACGGCTGCTGGTGAGGTGCTAGAGGAAGAACTGCCCATTCAGAAGCGACCAGAAGTCATTGCCCACATGCTAGAAACCCTCTGGACAGGGAAAACCAAAGTCATTGAGCAGCCCTCGGCGATCGATGTCGTGGGGCATCGCGTGGTGCATGGCGGACAAGACTATCGGGAGAGTGTACGAGTCACACCAGCGGTAAAAGCGGCGATCACCCAGCTTGCAGTCCTCGCACCTGCCCATAATCCCGCTAATTTAGAAGGTATTGAGGCGATCGAGCTTGCGTTAGGTAAAGATGTTCCACAAATCGCTGCCTTTGACACTGCGTTCCATAGTCATCTTCCCGATGCGGCTGCCATTTATCCAGGTCCCTACAAATGGGTTGAGCTAGGCATTCGACGCTATGGGTTTCATGGCATTAGCCATCAATACTGTGCCCATCGCGTTGCCCAACTTTTGCAGCGCGATTTGAAAGAGTTGCGATTGATCGTTTGTCATCTCGGCAATGGTTGTTCCCTGTCTGCCATCCAGCACGGACACAGCATTGATACCACGATGGGTTTCACACCATTGGAAGGACTCATGATGGGTACTCGCTCTGGCTCCGTTGATCCTGGCATTCTGCTTCACCTCATGCGGCAGGAAGGCTACACGGCCGACCAGTTAGACCAGGAACTGAATAAAGCCTCTGGGTTGATGGGCATCTCTGGTGTGTCAGCCGATCTCCGTCAGGTGATGAAGGCGATCGACATCGGGAATCCACACGCCCAACTAGCGTTAGATATCTATATCCATCGCCTGCGATCGTGCATCGGTGCCATGCTTGCAAGCTTGGGCGGCTTAGATGCCCTTGTCTTCACAGCAGGCGTGGGCGAGAATGCGGCGCTCGTTCGCTCCCTTGCCTGTGAGCCTTTTGCGTTTATGGGCTTAAAACTTGACGCTGAAGAAAATCAAAACCATCCAGTTGATCAAGAGATTGCTACAGCAGATTCAACTGCACGCGTCTTCGTCATCCACACACAAGAAGATTGGGCGATCGCTCAAGACTGCCATCAGATCTTGCGCCGTGAGGGATGAGGCTAAGAGAATGGTTCCTTTCTGCCCAGTAGTGGATTTTCATCTGCTACGGGTAGATGAAAATCCACTGTTGTGCCTGTGAGTGCATCTGATTGAATCGATAGTTCTCCCCGATGCGCCGTCACAATGCGCTTGACGATCGCCAGTCCGAGACCCGTTCCAGAGGCTTTCGTGGAGCAAAAAGGCTCTGTGAGTCTTGGCAGCATCTCTGATGGAATGGGATCACCCCCATTATGGATACGAATGCAAATTTGAGCTGGCTTGATGCCATTTATTAGTTCGCAGGTAACAATGTCACCTGGCGCGATCGCTTCACAGGCATTGCGTAATAGATTGATAAATACCTGTTTCAGCTTATTCAAATCTCCTAAAACTTCTACCTCACATGAAGCATTTCTGAGTTCGATTGAGCGATCCACGGCTTCTGGCAACTCGTGCATTTGCCCAAGCAGTTCGCGTAGAAAATTACCGATGTTGAGCTTTACAAGGTGCAATACCTGGGGCTTGGCGTAAAGCAAAAGCTCATTCAATAACTGCTGGAGACGATCGGCTTCACTTAAAGAGAGGGACAGTCGATCGTGAGCCGATGCAGTCGAAAGCTGTTTCTCCGCATACCTCAAGCCCATCACCATTGTGGTGAGTGGATTGCGCACTTCATGCACAATCATGGCGGCAAACTCACCAATTGCCGCTAAGCGCTCCCGTTCCACCAGTTTTGCCTGCGCAACTCGCAGTTCCTCTGTACGGTTCGCTACTTCTTGCTCTAGAAGTTCGTTAAATTTTTGCTGCTGTTGATAGAGACGATAATTATCAATGGCGGTAGCAGCACGTTCAGCAAAGAGCTCTACTGTGCGAATTTCAGTCTCCATAAATTGACGTGGCTGCCGAAAAAAGGAGCAGATAGTACCACTGACTTCACCCTCAATGGTTCGCAATGGTACACCCATATAGCAGAGATAGTCTTCCGATGGTTTGCAATGCCTCGGGTCCTGTCGAATATCTTCAATAATGAGCGATCGCCCCGTTTCGCTGATCTCGCTCACCAACGTGCCATGCATTGAAAAGCCGTTGTCGCCTTCGCCCAGTCCCAGGCTGTTTGCCACTACCTGACCCGTTTCACCCTGACATACCGTAACAATTGACCAGTCAGACTGGATGATGTGACTAACCCCACAGGCAATTTCATGTAAGTACCGACCAAGATCGCCCGATCGATAGCTCAACGCCGCTAAGAACTCTAGAACTTGGTGTTCGTGTTCATAGGGGTGAAGATTCTGCAAATCCATCATTCGCTTTTTGGAGCAGATTGAGAATAGAGATCCGCTTAAGCTCTAGAGTTAAGTTATTTTGCAGTTTAGGGGGCTAGCATTGAAAGTGCCATGATTGAAATCAAGTTCGGAGAATTCTTTACGTAATGTAACCTTTCGTTTCCTTCGGTCAATTTTTCCCTCCTTATGAAGCCCCTTCAACCCACGCGACAGCGCTTCTGGTGTTAAGCCCAAGTCATCCGCAATCGCTTTAAGCGGTCGATCGAAGTCCACAGTGATGCCATCTAACTGCACATTCAGTTGCAAATAATGCAGTATCCGTCTTCGAGCAGAACGGATACTGCGCAATTCCAGCAGAAGTTTGCTTTCATGCAAACGCCGCGCCAGTCCTTCCATAAAGCGTTCGGTCAGATCTGGATGTTGCCTTAAAGCGATTAGAAATGGCTGCTTCGGTAAGAGCCAAACTTTCGATGGAACTGTGGCGATCGCAGTGCAAACATAGCATTCATTGAACAACGCCACTTCAGCAAAGCTCTCGCCGGTCCTGACTCCATAGTGATTGATTTGCTGTCCATCTTCCGTGTAGTTGAGTAATTGAATGTGCCCTGATTCCAGGATAAAGACTGCCTCTGCTCGCTCATGTTGAGCAAAGAGAAGCTTTCCAGCCGCAAGAACCTTAAACGAAGCCGCTGATTGCAGTTCGGCTGGAAGCTGATTGAGTTGTAAAAGATTCATAAACAGCCAATCCGACTCTTACTCGAATTACTTACTAAAAGCAAGGCATTGAGTTTGTTGGTAAGCGCTAGACTGGAAACACCACCGATCACTTGCTCTAGCACTTGTCCATTGCTAAACAAAAGCAGCGTCAGTACAGCACGAATACCGTACCGGGCTGCAAGCACTTCAGCTTTTACAATATTTAGCCTGCCAACCTTGATTTGTCCAGCAAACTCGATCGCCGCGTCCTCAATGACGAGATTGATCTGTTGAAAGGAACCGCACCAACTCGCCCAACAATCTACCCATCTCAAAGCTCTTGATTTTTTGCGCGATCGAGCCGCCAATGACCCCGACGAGCAATTGCGACAATGAGTACAAAAACGGCTTAAGGAAATAGAAGCAAAAGATTACATCCAAGACGCGAGCGAGACGCTCGCACTGGTGGTGGGGAAAGGGTGATCGCTTGCGGTGAGTTGATGGGAATTTTATGAGGATAAAGTCACGGTTCTAGCTGATTGTCGATCGGTGATGTCCTCGATCTATTTTGTTACCTTTTGTACCTGGGAACGGCTGGAGCTAACTTTTGCTGCCCGGCAGGTTGTGATGGCAGCTTGTCAATATTTTCATGGGAGGCAATACACCATTTTTGCGGGTGTTATTATGCCCAACCACGTGCATTTGTTAATTCAACCGTGGCTAAAAGGTACAGGAAAATTTTGGACGATCGGCAACCTCTTGCATAGCATCAAAGGCTTCAGTGCAAGGCAAGGTTCACTTGTGATGCCTCACATCGGCAAGTTATGGCAAGACGTTCGTCATGAAAGGCTCATTTTGAGCGATCGTCATTTCCACTCCACTGTGACATATATCGAGCAAAATCCAGTGGCAGCTCATCTTGTCAAACCTTCAGAAGTCTATCCCTATGCTTGGAGTAATCTTTTCGATTGAAAACAGTGCGAGCGTCTCGCTCGCGTTCAAGCTCTAGAAACGCTCCTCACCAACCAGCCAACTATTGTGCGATCTCATAGTGGCTCATAGCAAATCGCTCCACCTCACCGCGTTCCCACAAACGCTTTTTCTGCGGGACCTGTCATGTAGAGACGATCGTCCGTTTCAGACCATTCGATTTGCAACAGACCGCCAGGAAGTTCAACAGTGGCGCGTCGATCGCACAGACCATTCAACACACCTGCAACTAATGACGCACATGCGCCCGTACCACACGCTAGCGTGATGCCAGCGCCTCGTTCCCAAACGCGCATTTTAAGATAGTCCGATCGCACCACTTGAATAAATTCGGTGTTGATCTTCTTAGGAAACACAGGATGGCATTCAAACTGAGGACCGATCGCCTCCAGTGGAATTGCGTCTACATCGTCTACAAAGGTGACGCAGTGAGGATTGCCCATATTGACACACGTGACTTGCCAGGTCTTTCCAGCGACTTCCAGTGGTTGATTCACCACTTTTTCATCCGCTGCCGTCAACGTTGTGGGAATTTCGGCTGCCAGCAAGCGAGGTTTGCCCATATCGACTGTGATCAGTCCATCTGCTTCGAGTTTGGGTGTGATCAACCCGCCCAGTGTATGGATTTTGTAGGAGCGAGGTTCGGTGATGCCTTCTAACTCCGCGATGAATTTAGCGAGGCAGCGAATGCCATTGCCACACATTTCTGGCTCCGAGCCGTCGTTGTTGAAGATGCGCATCGTGTAATCGGTGCCGCCTTGCCCTGGCAGTGCGAAGATCACGCCATCTGCCCCAATCCCAAAGTGGCGATCGCACCACTGGATGGCATCGTCTGGCGTGAGACGTGGTTCTGCGGCGGCGCGATTGTCGATCAAAATAAAATCGTTGCCCAAACCGTGATACTTGGTGAATTCCATTGCCATAGATTCTGCAAATGTGTGGTGTGAAAAAGACCCAGGTGAGGAATGATAGAAAATGATAAGTGATGAAGGCTAAAGGATAAAAAGTCAGAGGTCGTGAACTTTCTGATTTCTGCTTTAGCCTTTAGCCCTTAGCCTTTAGCCTTTAGAAGCAAGGACAACTACGATGGCGATCGAACTAGAAACCGGACTGCCGAGCGTCCGTCAAATCCAGAATTTGATTCGGGAAGAGACCGAGGTCGAGCTAAAGCTGGTCACAGGTGATCTGTTGGCGGGCAAGGTGCGCTGGCAGGACAACGACTGTCTGGCGATGGTAGACCAGTATGACCAAAGCACCATTGTTTGGCGGCAGGCGATCGTCTACCTCAAACCTAGACCTTAGCGAACGTTTGCATGAGCGCAGTTTCGTCCAGCCGTCACAAGTTGAGTCGAGACTTCTAAGCAAGACCCCACTGGTCGAAGAGAAACGCATACTCAAACGCAGTTTCCCTCAGGCTATCGTACCGTCCTGAGGCACCCCCGTGTCCAGCTCCCATGTTGGTTTTAAGTAGCAGACGATTGTCGTCAGTTTTGAGCGATCGTAGCTTTGCTGTCCACTTTGCAGGCTCCCAGTACGCCACACGAGAATCGTTTAAGCCCGCTGTAATCAAGACGTTAGGATACGCTTTCGCTTCAACGTTGTCATAGGGCGAGTAAGACTTCATGTAGTCGTAGAAGGTGCGATCGTTTGGATCGCCCCATTCTTCCCGCTCAATAATGGAAAGCGGGAGATGATCGTCCAAAATGGTGGTCACAACATCGACAAAGGGTACGTGCGCGACAACGGCTTTGCAAAGGTCAGGACGTAGATTCATGACTACGCCCATCAGCAGCCCGCCAGCACTACCGCCCAAAATCGCCAGATGCTCAGTCGCAGTCCAGCCTTGAGCGATCAAATGCTCACCGCAGGCGATGAAGTCTGTGAACGTATTTTTTTTGTTGAGAAATTTACCGTCTTCGTACCATTGACGACCCATTTCAGACCCGCCGCGAATGTGAGCGATCGCCACCACCACGCCCCGTTCCAGCAACGATAGACGTGTAGACGAAAAGGTTGCCGGATAGCTGAAGCCATAGGAACCGTAGCCCGTAAGCAACAAAGGATTCTTGCCGTCTTTTGCCATCCCTTTTTTGTAGACGATCGAAATCGGCACCTGACTACCATCGGTTGCGGTTGCCATGAGGCGTTCGCTGGCGTACTGAGTGCGATCATACCCACCCAAGACAGGCGTTTCTTTCTTCAGTTCGCGTACTTGCGTTTCCAGGTTGTAATCGAAGACCGATCGAGGTGTCACTAGCGAGGCGTAATTGAAGCGCAGCGTGTCGGTATCAAACTCTGGATTGCTGCCTTCATCTACGTCGTAGGTTGGATCGGGAAAATCGATGTAGTGCTCCTCTCCGTTGACAAATTGACGCACACGAACGGTTGGCAGCCCTGCCTCGCGTTCATAAATCACCAGATGCTTCGCAAAGGCACTCACGCCTTCAAGCAGCACTGCCTCGCGATGAGGAATCACCAGTCGCCAATGATCTTTCGTAGGAGCCGTCACGGGTGTCTGCATCAGCTTAAAGTTAAGCGCTTCATCGTTCGTCACGATGTAGAACGAATCGCTGTGATGCTCAACCTGATACTCAATGCCCGACGATCGCGGCTGAATGACCTGAAACTTCCCCTCTGGCTGGTTAGCATCCAGGTAGTGGACTTCAGACGTAATCTTGCTTTGTAGATCTAGCAAAATGTAAGCGTCACTGCGAGTTTTGCCCACACTCAAATAGTAGGAGTCATCGGTTTCGTGGTAGACCAATTCATCATCGCTGACGGCGCTTCCCAACTGATGACGCAAAAGCTTGAACGGGCGATTTGCCTCATCGACCAGCGTATAAAACACGGTTTGATTGTCGTTGCCCCAGGCAAACCCATAGCCCGTTTCGAGAATGGTTTCAGGATAGAGTTGCCCTGTCGTTAGGTTTAAAAACAGCAGGGTGTAGCGCTCTGAACCGCTTGTATCCACTGCATACGCCAGAATTTGATGATTGGGACTCACCGCTAGTAGTCCCAAATCAAAGAAGTCATAGCCTTCCGCTAACGTATTCTGGTCAAGGAGTAGCTCTTCTGGCGCGTCCAAAGCACCTGCTTTGCGGCAATAGATGGGGTAGGCTTTCCCGGTCTCTGTGCGCGAATAGTAGTAGTAATCGCCTTTGCGATAAGGCACCGAAAGATCGGTTTCCTGAATGCGGGCGAGTATTTCGTCGTATAACGTAGTTTGCAGCGCTTCTGTGTGCGCCATCATGGCTTCGGTGTAATCATTCTCTGCATTGAGATAGGCGATCGTGTTGGGGTCGTCGCGGTGCCTCAGCCAAAAGTAAGGATCAACGCGATCGTCTCCGTGAAGTGACAGGACTTGCGACTGCTGAGCGGCGATCGGGGGTAAGGCAATTGGAGACACAAGGTGGTTTTGATCCATTGTTCAGTTGATTCAGTGCTGGTGAAGTGACGGGTGATGCAGTGCAAAGCAGGGGAGAACTACAAACAGCACCCCTGCTTCTGGGTTCAAAATTTAGACCTATAAGTAAATTAAATAGTAATTTTTACTTATTGCAGGACTCAAAGCGTCATATTTTGATCAATGTGGCTCAAAAAGTACCTTAAGATTATCGTAAGAATTAAGCTGAAACATAAAAGCTAATCACCAATTAACCAGGAGGACTGTCTATGGCGCTCGTACCACTACGGCTGCTGCTTGACCACGCGGCAGAGAATGGCTACGGCATCCCTGCCTATAACGTTAATAATATGGAGCAGATTCGTGCAATCATGAATGCTGCTGACGAAACTGATAGCCCTGTCATTTTGCAAGCGTCTCGTGGTGCGCGCACCTACGCTGGCGAGAACTTCCTGCGTCACCTTATTTTGGCTGCGATCGAAACCTATCCTCATATCCCCATTGTGATGCACCAGGATCACGGTAACGCGCCATCCACCTGCTACTCCGCCATGAAGAACGGTTTCAGCAGCGTGATGATGGACGGTTCACTGGAAGCCGATGCTAAAACGCCCGCCAATTTCGAGTATAACGTCAGCACCACTCGTGAAGTGGTTAAGGTGGCTCACTCGATCGGTGTAAGCGTTGAAGGCGAACTGGGTTGCCTGGGTTCCCTCGAAACCGGTCAAGGCGAAGCTGAAGATGGTCACGGGGCTGAAGGCGTTTTGTCGCACGACCAACTGTTGACCGACCCCGACGAAGCCGTTGAATTTGTAGAGCAAACTCAGGTTGACGCTCTAGCGCTGGCGATCGGCACCAGTCACGGTGCGTACAAGTTCACCCGCAAGCCAACGGGCGAAATCCTCGCTATTAGCCGCATCGAAGAAATCCATCGTCGCCTGCCCAATACCCACTTGGTCATGCACGGGTCTTCTTCTGTGCCCGAAGACCTGATCGCCATTATCAATCAGTACGGTGGTGACATTCCTGAGACCTACGGCGTGCCCGTTGAGGAAATCCAAAAAGGCATCAAGAGCGGTGTGCGGAAGATTAACATTGACACCGACAACCGTTTGGCAATCACCGCTGCGGTGCGTGAAGCGTTGGCATCGAACCCTAAGGAATTTGATCCCCGTCACTTCCTGAAGCCTTCGATCAAGTACATGCAAAAAGTCTGCGGCGATCGCTACCAGCAGTTTGGCAGCGCAGGCAACGCTAGCAAGATCAAGCAAATTGGCTTGGATGAATACGCGGCTAAGTACGCAAAAGGCGAACTTACAGCTGTCACGAAAAAGGCTGTCGGCGTCTAAACACTCTGCCTAAACCTTGCTTTTAAGCTTAACCGGGTAGCCTAACAGCTACTCGGTTTTTGTTGGCAGAACTGAGAGAAACAGATTTTACCCTTGAGACCTTAAGAACGGCACGATTAAGCTAGCCAGTTCAGCGGCGTGCTTTTGAGGCAAGGCGTGATCGGCATCAGGGATGATCGCCAGTTTAGCGTTAGGGATTTCGTTGGCGTAGGTTTCGGAGTGCCAGAGGGGAATCGTTTCATCGCGATCGCCCGTGATCACCAACGTGGGTACATTCAGGCGATGAATCTCTTTTTCGACGGTATCGATCGCGTCTTCGGGTCGCAGGCGATCGAGCAAAAAGGAACAGGCAGCAGGTTGTGCCA
>JACMKO010000423.1 GCA_014380065.1 Leptolyngbya sp. ES-bin-22
CCTCAAAGAGGAAGCCGCAACTGCCTTGCCAGAGACAGACTACGAACCAGACGAAGATGATGACGTGCCGTTTTAGGCGCAATAAATTATGTGAATATGAGAAAAATTTCTACCTATGTACTGAATTCGGAGTGCTATGCCGAATCATTCTACCTATCCACCCAATACGGGATCTTAGACAGAAAATTCCCGTCTAATCATTGTTGGGCTGCTTCATATCTCGGTGGGGACAGTTCATTTAGGTTATTTTCCAAGGTAAGCGTCCCAGACGCAGTGTAATAAAGGTAAATATGGTTACAACCCTCAACACACCATCTTCACTTATTCATGAGATTCAACTTGGAAAAAGTTGGCGATTGGAATTTATTTAAGTTCAGCGAGTCTCTTCAGCTACACATGGAGAACCTTTTAGAAAAGAAGAAAGCTGATCAGATCACCCCGGATGAGATCGCTGAACTAGATGCGATCGGAGAGTTGGATCGCATTTTTACTCATATCAACGCGATGCTTGCTGCACAAAATGCCAGTTAGTGATGAACTCAAGCAGGCGATCCGAGAACGTGCTAAATACGTCTGTGAGTATTGCCATTCGCCAGAACGGTTAAGTGCTAATCGCTTTACTGTTGATCACGTCATTCCAAAATCTTTGGGTGGTTCTGATGACCTTAATAATCTCGCACTTGCCTGTCGTCGTTGTAATGAGAGGCGCTACAATTTTGTAGCTGGCATTGATCCAGAAACTCAGGCGATCGTCCCTCTTTTCAATCCTCGTCAACAGCAGTGGGAAGAGCATTTTATTTGGCTAGAACAAGGCATTTTGATTGAAGGCACTACTCCCATTGGTCGTGCAACCTGCATTCGTCTTGATTTGAACGATACTCGTTATCCAGAGAACGATTCCATTCAAGAAACAAGACGACTTTGGCTAAAAATTGGGTTGCATCCACCAGTAAATGATCCACGTCAAGCTTAAAGTTGTGTTGTTCCAGTTAGCTAACGATGGGTTAATGCAAATGGGTCAAAGGTTATTGCTGAGCAACCAGAGACTGTCTGCTGTCGCTGATTTGAGCCGTTAACAGAAGCCCTGTTTCTTTCCGCCTTGAAGGCAATTTCATGATGCGTGTGTTTATGCAACAGTTAGGTCGATCGCTCCCTTATGCCAAGCAATTTATCTTGAGCCGCCAATATCAAGCATTGATGCTGCTGGTGGGGAGTCTGTTTTTGCTGGCAAACGTGATCCTTCCAATCACAGCTCAGCCTGCTTCGCAGCCGATCGCTCCTCGTAGTGAAATTCGTGGCGTTTGGTTGACCAATGTGGACAGTGCCGTACTGTTCAAGCCAGCGGTGCTTCAAGATGCCGTGCAGCAACTCGCGCAACTGCATTTCAACACCTTGTATCCCGTTGTTTGGAACTGGGGTTATACGACCTATCCCAGTGCTGTGGCGAAACAGGCGATCGGCGCGATGGTTGACCCACGACCGATCGGGCTAGAGGGACGTGATTCATTGGCAGAACTGGTGCAGCAGGCGCATCGGAAGGGTATAGCCGTCCTGCCCTGGTTTGAGTTTGGCTTCATGGCTCCCGAAGACTCGGCGTTGGCAATCCGGCATCCCGATTGGCTGACGCAGCAGCAAGACGGTACGCAAGTTTGGCAGGAGGGCATTTATCCCCGCGTTTGGCTCAACCCGTTCAAGCCTGAAGTACAGCAGTTTATTCAAACGCTCATTCTGGAACTGGTCAGTAATTACGACATCGATGGCATTCAGCTTGATGACCATTTTGGGTTGCCGTATCAGTTTGGCTATGACGCTTACACCGTGCAGCTTTACAAGCGTGAACATCAGGGCAAAGCGCCACCAACCAATCCCAAAGATCCAGGCTGGGTGCGCTGGCGAGCCGATAAAATTACCCGCTTCACAACACAACTTTTTCGTGCCATCAAAGCGCGCAAGAATGATGTCTTACTGACGCTGTCGCCTAACAATTACGACTTTTCCTACAACAACTCCTTGCAGGATTGGAAGACATGGCAGCAGCAAGGGCTGATTGAAGAACTCGTGCTGCAAGTTTATGGCAATAATCTGCAAGCGTTTACGACGCAGCTTCAAGCACCCGAAATCCAGGCGGCTCGACGACATATTCCTACGGGAATCGGTATTTTGACTGGGCTGAAAAACCGTCCTGTGCCCATGCAGCAAGTGCGTGAGCAGATTCAGACAGTCCGAAGACAGGGGTTTGCGGGGGTGTCGTTTTTCTTTTACGAGACGTTGTGGCATCTGGTGGCGGAACCGGAAGCCGATCGCAAAGCCGCATTCCAATCCCTTTTCTCACCGCCGGTCGATCGACCAAACGTCATGCAAGGTTGGAAGCCATCCATCTGATGTAGGGACTTTGAAGTAGCTGCGGTGCTCGATCGCGCCTTCTGAATCGCTGCCAGCGTAGCGCTCCACTAGGCTTTGACCAACACGCCCAGTTCGCGTTGAATAGGGAGCACATCCAATGTATCTTGCTGAGCGCAATACTTCAGGTCTTCAATAATGCCAAGGCGCAGCAAGCGTTTACCGTGGCTGGCGTGGTGGAAGAGTCCAAGCAGATTATCTTGCCACTCGCGATAGAGACTGACTGCTGCGATCGTTTCATCATTGCCAGCCAGATCATCCAGCGAACAACCGAGTTCGATTTGCAGTCCGTGAGCGATCGCGCCTGCACAGACTGTATCCTCTAGCGAGAAGCTGCCTTCCCAGCCAGAGCCAACAATCCACACCGTTTCGGGCTTGTACTGGACGAGATGTTGCACGACAGCACGACGGTTAATCAAGGCGGCTGCCAGAACGGTAGGAGCCGCTTCAATGCATTGGAGCGCTCGTGTGCCGTTTGTCGTGCTGATAAAGAGACGACGACCACCCACTCGCTCTGGCGTGCAGTCCAGGGGAGAATTGCCAAAATCGAAGCCTTCGACCTGCGAACCGCCCCGTTCTCCAGCGCGAATCCGCTTGTCGGGTGCCCATGTTTCACTGACTGCCATCAGCTTGTCTAAATCGCTAAAGGCCTGCACTGCTTCTGCCCCAGCCCCCAGCGCTGTGGCGATCGTCGTCGTCGCCCTCAGCACATCAACTGCGATCGCGCAGTCAGCCATCATTGTGGTTGGCGTTAACTCAGGCGTATGGAAAACAAATACGTTCATGGAGTTCTGTAAGTGCAATGGGTAATAAAGGAAACCTGACCCGTCTGTTTTGCCGCTCTTAGCCGTTTCTTGAGCACACGCTGCCTTTAAAGCTAGGCGTTCAAGCTAGACGAGCAAAACAATTCTTAATAAAGATTTCAGGTGTCCAGCATTACTGATAATAGATGAAAGCCTGAACACTTAGATTTCCAGTCTTGGTTTGAGGACAAACGATCGCATCTGCTTTCGGCACGATGGAGCAGCGGCAACTGCAATGCTGACTTTTACAGCTTGTAATATCTTTGACACCTTGTACGTGCTTTTGGTTGTGTCTCGCCCGCTCCTTCCTTAAAATAAGCCAAATTTGTAAAAACCGTTATTAGACGGCTCGTCCCGGAGGAAACATGTCCGATCGCCCGATCATTCTTGGCATTGTTGGTGACAGCGCTGCTGGTAAAACTACCCTAACAAAGGGTATCGCCCAATTTCTCGGCCCCGAAAACGTGACCGTCATTTGTACGGATGACTACCATCGGTACGATCGCAAGCAGCGTGCCGAACTCGGTATCACCGCTCTGCATCCAGACTGTAACTATCTGGATATTATGCAGCAGCATCTGTCTCAGCTCCGCACAGGGCAGCCGATTCTTAAACCCATTTACAACCACACTACTGGCACCTTTGACGCGCCGGAATATATCAAGCCCAACAAATTTGTGGTCGCAGAAGGCTTGCTCGGCTATTCTACGCGCGGTGCCCGTAATGCTTACGACGTGAAAGTTTACCTCGCGCCGCCAGAGGAACTGCGAACGCAATGGAAAGTGAAGCGCGACACCCAAAAGCGCGGTTATACAGAAGCGCAAGTGCGGGCAGAAATGGTCAAGCGCGAAGCCGATTCCGAAGCGTACATTCGCCCTCAACGGCAGTGGGCAGATCTGGTTGTCAGCTTCTATCCTGCGTCTGATAACGGTAGCGAAAGCAACGGTCACCTCAACGTTCGTCTCGTCCTGAGACCCAACATTCCGCACCCTGACTTAACTCCGGTTGTGAGTGCCAACGGTATGAACAATGACTCTGCTATCCGCTTGGGTCTAGATCGCGATATGGGCAAACCTGTGGATGTGCTGGAAATTGACGGTCATGCGACCAGCGATCAAGTGACCAAGCTTGAGCGGTTTATTTGTGACAAAATCCCTAGCTTGATTGATGCGTGCGATCGCGAAACACACCCGGAATTAGGCAGAGTGACTGGCACTACAGGCGAAACGCTACAAAGCTATCCCCTGGCACTGACGCAACTGTTAATCGTCTATGACATGCTCAAGGCAACCCAACTGCACTAGGCGCGGCTGAGAGTCGATTCTTAGTCACGTTGAGGTATTGAGTGTCAGCCTTTTCATGAAAAAAAGGGGGAGGTTCCCCCTTCTGTTTACCAGTGGCTTACTTCAGACGAGCAGCGCTGACCGGATAGCGCCAAGCCTGCTCTGTGTGTGTCAAGAATCCACTTGCTTAAGAAACTACTTGATAGACTTTCCAGTCTTGCTCAGTAGCTTACCCAGCTTTTGGACTGCACCTTTGAGACCTCTAGGGCTTTCCGCCGCAGCTTCGGTTGTCTGTTCGCCCAGGCGGGTGAGCGCTTCGCCAATATCACTGCCCTTAGCACTACTACGCTTGAGAAGTTGCTTAAGCTCCTTCAGTCCAGCAGCAATTTCTTTGAGACCCTCGTCTTCAGACTTGTGTAGCAGACTGTACCAGTGATCGATCGCGCCAATCCCGGCTTCAGGCTCAAGGTCAGCTAAATCACCCTCAAGGGTTTCGGTGAGCGACTGAATTTGCTCAATGCTCTCCTGGTCTTCCGCTTTGCCAAGAGACGTACCCGCTTTAGAAAGTTGTTTGCCCAACTTCTGAAGCAGTGTTTTCGAGTCTTTGTCGGCTTCAGACGCAATTTCGCTGGTCTGTCCACCAATTTCGCTCAGGATTTCGCCAATTTCGTGCCCTGTCGCTTTGCCGCCTTTCAACGCTTGCTTCAGTTCCTTTAGCCCGTCTGAAAGTTCTTTTAACGCAGGCTCTTTGGCTTTATGCAAGGTGCTGTACCACTCGTCGATGGCGCTCAGTGCCGCCTCAGTATCAATTGCGGTTAACTCACCTTCAAGGGTGCTTGAAAGCGATTCTAGTGCCTGGATGTTATCAGTAGAATCGCCTTGCTTCTCTTTGGCTGCTTGCTTGCTGGTCATGGTGCTAATTTCCAATGTAAGGGGCTGTGTACAGGAATCAGCTTAGAGAGCAGCGGCTTAAGATCCCTCATTCTAAAGGGCAATGTAGAGACTTATTACAGTTGTCCTCGCTCGATCGCTAGACAGACGTTTTAATCACGCTCTTGGGCTAACTAGTTGTTCCTAATACCAATTTGAATTGAAAAGGTGACACATCTTGTAGGGGCAAGGCATTGCCTTGCCCCTACCCAGCAATTGGATCTTTGAAGGAAGACACGTCTACGGGCAATGAGGCGATCGCCTCTATCGCAATACAGATTTACTAACGCAAAGCAGCGATTAGATTAGGCGTATGAAAGCGTGTTGAGAACTTAGTAGAATGCCATCAGAAGAGCCGCGTTTAGAAGAACAAGCAATCTCTCGGGTCGTTCATGCGGGGCTGTCTAGCCAGTTAGACGATGCTGAAGAACTGTCGGTTGATATTCGTACCGATTTAGGGAAAGCAGCTCAGGGAAAGGTCGATTCAGTCTCAGTGAGCGGCAAAGGCGTTACGTTGCAGAATATTCGAGTGCAAACGCTAGAGTTACAGACGGATCGAGTAACGCTTAACCCGCTGGATGCTCTTTTTGGTAATTTAAAGTTAAGCCATCCAGTTGATGCCATAGCGCGTGTTGTTTTAACTGAGGCAGACGTGAATCAGGCAGTTAATGCCCCTGCGATCGCCGCCAGAATTCCATCGTTGGAGCTTAACGTAGAGGGTGAACAGGTTACCGTCAAACTTCAACATCCCTTAACGGTGGCGCTACCTGAAACTGGCAAAATTGCTCTCACTGGAAAAGCGGCACTTTCTAGCAGAGCAGCCTCTCGACAAGTTGAGTTTTCAGTGGTCATCATTCCTCGTACAGGCGATCGTTCCGTTTCGATGGCAGCGTTTCAATGTCAGCCCGAAGGACTGACGATCGACTTCATCATCGCTCTCATGCAAATATTTAAGACGCTACTGGAGCTACCTTTTATTGAAATTGAAGGGATGGCAGTTCGGATTAAACGCCTGGATGTTCAGGCGGGTCACCTCACTGTTGAAACAGAAGCCTACATTCCCGATATGCCCTCGCTGTAGACCGATACCCGGTTTTTAACCTTTCAACACAGAATTGCTCACGCTGATTGGGACTCATCACGTGACTTTCACTGTGATGGCACGTCTTTTTGAGTGATCTTCATCGAACGGAGAGGGGGGGATTCGAACCCCCGATCGCTTTCGCGATGCTCGATTTCAAGTCGAGTGCGTTCGACCACTCTGCCACCTCTCCAGGCGGTACTAAGTACGTTATCTATACTAACCTGTCTGTATGGGAGAGGAGTGAGGGGTGAGGGGTGAGGAGTAAGAAAATTTTGAGTTTCGCTCTTCACTCTTGCCTTTTGCCTTATCCTCTACCTTTTGCCCCTACTTCTGCCTCTCGCCACAGCGCAATGCCGCCCAGTAGACCAGAAATGTTGGGCACTATTTTGGCATTGTGGGGTAGCTCGAAGGTGATGTGTTTGGCGTTGCCGCCACCGAGATACAGCATGTCGTAGTTGAACAGATGCTCTAAAGACGCGATCGCTTTTTGCAGGCGATCGTTCCACTTTTTCTTGCCAACTGCTTCGAGAGCGGCGTTGCCTAACTGTTCTTCGTAGGTGTCTCCCTTCCGAAATTCGTGGTGTCCCGGTTCTAGATTGGGGATTAGTTTGCCATCCAGAAACAATGCGCCACCGAAACCAGTGCCCAGGGTAATGACAAGCTCTAAGCCGTGACCAGCAATCGCTCCTAGCCCTTGCATATCGGCATCGTTGATCACTCGCACAGGTTTGCTCAACCGCTGAGAAAGGGTGTTCGCCAGGTCAAAGTCAATCCATTCAGCATCAACATTCGCAGCGGTTTTGGTCACACCTGCCTTGACAACACCCGGAAACCCAACTGAGACGCGATCGAAAGTTTTGCCCTTTGCCAGCTCTACGATCGCAGCAATCATTAGCTCTGGCTTGGCGGGTTGAGGCGTTTCCACGCGTTCACGCTCGGTGACAGGATTGCCTTCCTCATCCAGAACCATCACCTTGGTGCCACTGCCGCCAATATCCACAGCAAGCGTTTGAATCGGTCTGTCTTCCGCCATATCCAGTACAAATGCAGTTCTAACAGGGGGTAGCTTTGCGTCTGAGTTTTGATGACCAAAGCCGCGCTCATCCGTATCAAGCGCGATCGTGCAGAGCTTAATCGAACCAGCCAACATCTCGATTAAAGGAGTTAAGCGGATGCCCAGAGGCTTCGACGTGAGCGGTTTGCCCAGGTTCAACAGGGGCGGGTGCCAACTTCAACTCTTGCGGTTTGTACGCTTTTGCCGTTTCGGGAGAAGCGCTGCTGTCTAGAGCTGGTTTTTTAGTTTGTAGGGTTTTCAGTTCTTGGGTGAGTTTAGCGTTTGCATCTGTGAGCTGTCGCATGTCTTTGCGAGTTTGCTCTAACTCAGTTTTGAGTCCGTGCATCTGCTCCAGTTCAGTCTGCAATGTTTCGACGGTTACTTTTTGAGTATCCAGCGCTGAGGTTAAGTCGGCGATTTGCTGTAGCACGGTTTCATCCTGTTGTTGTGCGGAAGGTTCTTGAGGTGTAGCCGCAGTGCGTTTTGCCGCAGTATGCTTTGCGGCTGTACTGGCTTTTGGGGGAGCCGATGACGCGATCGTGACCGATTCCTCTGCCGTGTCTAAATTTTCTGCATCCGGCTCGTCTGTTGACGGTTCAGCCCCTGCCGCTGTTGCATCCTCTGAGGGCTTGTTTGCTTCCTCGCGTAATAAATCTGACAATCGTCTTCTAGCCATGCGTTCTTCCTTCCCAATGCATCGTAACTAATACTCTAATCGATACCTGTCCACGTAAGACTGCGTAGTCGATTCATGTTTAAGTATCTCTACAATCCACACCACCATTTGCAAATGAAACCGTCCTGCGAGCTTTGCGGTGGATAGCTATGAACCACTAGCTGTTAGCTATGAACCATTAGCCGCTGGACTGCCAATCGTGCTGAATTTCCTCGGCGACGCGACGATAATCGGCTTCAGCCTCACGCGCATTGTTACCGTGCCACAGCATAATGGACAAACCCTCCAACGCTGCCCGTTCATGAGCTTTGTACGCACGAATAAAGGCGTTGCAGGCTGGAATCCCTAGCTCTCTTAATGTGTTTTGCGCTTCTACGGCTTCACTTAAGCTACGAGGATCGACCCGCGTGAGCAGCACCCGATGGGCAATCCCTTTGGGTGTAACGGTGCTTCTTACTGTTTCAATGAGGGCGGTTAGATCCATTGGTGCAGGCGGCGTTGGCAGAATAATGTAGTCTGCTATAGGAATAACGGCTGCGAGGGCATCTGAAGCCAGGGCAGGCGGTGTGTCAATCACAATCAGAGCGTGGTTTCCTCCATGACGGAGGGCAGAGAGTTGCGTTGGGTTGGTTTCTTGTCGGAGATCAAAGCCCATTGGTCGATCGCCGCGTCCAGCCCACCAGGTTGCCGACCCTTGCGGATCGGCATCAACCAGGAGCACACTATGCTTTTCAGCAAAGGCTGCGGCTAAGTTGATTGCGGTTGTCGTCTTACCAACACCTCCTTTGCCATTGAGGACAACGAGAATTTTTCTTGGCGATGACAACGGCATGGGCGACTGGCTCTCTAACTAGGAACAAGGAGATGGCACTAAAGCAGAATGCATCCGCTGCGGGGCGATAGCTCCAGCGTAAAACCTTTCGTTTCTGCGCTTGTGTGGATCAACTGCCCAGCTCCAAAGATGATTGTCTCAGGTAATCGCTCTAATACTGCCGCTTGTAGTGTAAGGCTGGCTTTACCAGGAGTGCTGCCGACGTTTACAGCAATCACAAGCGTCTCCGCCTCCAGGGTACGCGCAAACGCATAGATACTGCCTTCTGCATATACCACGCGATAATCGCCTGTCCTCAAAGCAGGATGAGCATGGCGCAGTGCAATCAGCTTGCGGTGATACTCCCAGATTTCGTAGTCCCAATCCGCCTCCAGGGGAAACCCTCGCCGCGAATCGGGGTCGATCGCACCCGGTAGTCCCACTTCGTCCCCATAGTAAATGCTGGGTGCCCCAGGAAAGGTCAGCAGCAGCAGTGTTGCCAGCTCAACGCTGGGGCGATCGTCTCCTGCAATCGTCAGCAAGCGTGCCGTATCGTGGCTTGCCAGCAGATTTAATTGCGTCAACTGAATCTCCCAGGGATAGAGTTGCAGGAGCGCCTCCATTTTTTCACCGTACTCTCTGGCAAACAAGGGCGGATAGGGCTGATAGTCACGACCTTGCACCTGCTCCATCATGACGCGATCGCCCGCTGTAAAGGCGATCGTGGGGCCTGCAAAGAGGTAGTTCATCACGCCGTCGAATTGGGTGCCATCCAGCCACTCGCGGGAGTCGCCCCACACTTCGCCCACAATGTAGGCGTTGGGGTTGATGGCTTTGACGCGATCGCGAAACTCTTGCCAGAAACCAGGCGTTTGAATCTCAAAGGGCACGTCTAAGCGCCAGCCGTCAATGCCGAAGTCAATCCAGTATTCGGCAATCTCCATTAAATACTCCCGCACCTCTGGATTGTCATGGTTAAACACAGGCAGCGCCCGGTTGCCCACCCAGCCTTCGTAATTTGCCGGAAACTCGCCCGTATACGGTGCCAGTGGCCAGTCGTGGATCTTAAACCAGTTGACCCAGGGCGAATGGGGACCGTTTTCCAGAATGTCGTGAAAGAAGAACAGCCCCCGGCTGGCGTGATTGAACACGCCATCCAGAACCACTTTCAAACCCCGTCTGTGCGCTTCCTCTAACAGATCTTTGAAGGCTGGATTGCCACCCAGCATGGGGTCAACCTGATAGTAGTCATGCGTATGGTAGCGATGGTTGCTAGCAGACTGAAAGATCGGCGTGAAATAGATGGCTGTAATGCCCAAATCTTGCAAATAATCCAGCTTTTCCATCACGCCCCACAGGTCGCCGCCTTTGTAGCCCTGGAGAGTCGGCATCGCATTCCAGTCTTCCCACTGTGCATTTTTCAACAGTCGTTTGCGGGGCCGCTGGCTACGAGCAAAGCGATCGGGGAAAATTTGATAGAAAACGGCGTGCTTAACCCAATCCGGTGTCTGAATGTCCATGCAAATGTTTGAGCGCTTCACTGCTACGGTAATCGCACTTGCAGGTTCGGAGGTCTGCCTTTAGGAGAAAAGTTTTGGCGTAAAAACGTTTAGCGTCTAGATTCACAACCGATGCCATCCTTGTCTCGATCAAAGCGATGCGGATCAGGGGATAAGACACGAAAATTTCTGAAGGTAATCTCTTTGCAGTCTAGGTCTGGAGGTGGAGACGGAATGCACACATCGGGATAGGCTGCATCACAGCTAGATGCTGACCATGATGGTGTTAGCAACGCGCATTGAACGATCGCGATCGCCAATCCAACCAGAAACACGAGAATCCATCGCATCGAAAGGTTCCTATCTGGTAACCTCCCTATCATTCCCCTCATCTTTAGGTCACACCTGTTTATGGATACAGCGACTAAAGCTGCACAAATTAAGTCTTCAAAAATGAGACGACAGCAAAAAGTTTGTTACCGCGTCGCCTGAAGCAACCCAAAGCGGATCAAACCACTTTGATAGCCGCGCTGCATCAGTCCGAGCGACAGTGCTGCCTGGATGGTTGTCCAACCGGAGGTCAGCAAGCCGACGATCGCCTCAAAGTTAAACGCTGAGTCAATCACTACGTCCCAAAAGGGAGCCACAGCGGTAGACCAGTCTGCGGTGCGGATTTGCTGAAAGTTGAGAGTATGAGCGATCGACTCGTATTCTGGCAGCGACAGCACGTAGGGTAGGCAGTAGACGCGGTAGATGTCTGCCAGATGCTTTTGCTCGTCGGCTGTGAGGGGTTGGTGATCGATTGGACGATGGCACCACGTCACCATTAAGAACGTGCCGCCTGGTTTCAGCACTCGATAGCACTCCTGCATAAACTTCGCTTTGTCGGGCATGTGTTCGCCACTTTCTAGCGACCAGATGAAGTCAAAGGACTGATCGGCAAAGGGCATGTTCAGCGCATCGGCGACCTGGAATTGGGCGATCGCCCCTGTCCCTGCGCCGTCTGCCAAACCTGCACTGCTGGCACGATCAGTCGCCCGACCTGCCTGTACAGGACTGAGCGTAATGCCCGTCACGCTAGCATTAAATTTCTCTGCCAGGTAAAGCGAGCTGCCACCAATCCCACAACCAACATCCAGAATCCTTTCGGGTCGCTCAACCTGCGCCCAGTGAAGCAGTTCTTCAATCAGGTCAATCTGCGCCCGCCGACGGTCTTTTTTCTCGTGACCATCCGCACCGTAGTAACCATGATGCATGTGTTCGCCCCAGATCTGCTCCCACAGACCGGACGAGGCATCGTAAAACTGCTGAATTTGCTGATTGAGCGTAGAAGTCATGGTGGCGAGAGTAGAGAGGGTTAAGGGATTAGTAAAGCATGAATGGGATGCGAGAGGAGCGGGGCTGGCATGGCAGAGGGGAGCGGGGCTGGCAGGAAAAGGGCAAAGAGAGAGCAGAGGGGGCACTACAACCTAGCGCAACTCAATCTAGTACAACTCAAAACTTCTGACTTCTGACTCCTGACTTCTAAACTCAAAACTCCCCTTGCTCCCTCCGCCCCCCTTGCTTCCTCCGCTCTCCCGCCCTTCTTCACGTTCTGATCGCAACATACTGTCCCACATGCGTGGCAACAATGGTTTCCCCGCAGCGAGTTTCGACGTTGAGGGTGATTCTGGCTTTGCCGTGTCGCTGCAATGTGGTGTAGAAGGTTAGCCAATGAGCACGATCGCATTGACAGTGAGCCACAACTGCCTCGCTTGCGGGCTTGAGAAAATTCGTGCTGCTCGATTGAATCACCAAGCGATTCGGCGTTTTTTCTACCTGAAGCTTTGCCCACAAAAGTGCCCAGCCCGCCAAAATACCCAGACTAGAGATACTGCCACCAAAGATCGTCTCCCGGTGGTTGATGTTGGGTGCATAGGGTGCGAGAAGGGAAATCTGCACGTCGTCCACCGCCAGCACACTAATCCCCATGTGTTTGGTGATGGGGATATGCTCGTGGGCGTATTGCGTGATGACATCTGGTTCCACAGGGTGCTTGTGCTTCTTACTTAGACAACAGTTATAAATTTTCTAAAAGGGCAATTAGTAAGCTGTTTTTAGCGATCGATACTAGCTTCATCGTAGAGCTTTCTAGTCGCAGCCTCCCACTAAGACCCTTGCTTCGTAGAAGTGTGTTTACAGCGGTTCTCAGTCGAGTCAGCCACAGTTTGATCAAGACGGGTATGGGGTGTAGGGTATCGGGTGTGGCGAATGCAAATAAAAATGGCTGTAAGATGCTCACAATGAAATAGGGGAAATAGGGATGTCAAGACTTGAGATCGTCAGAACTACGGAGCTAGATCACACGGAGCGTTATTCTTTGCAAGTAAGATTCTTCCTCAAGGGGGTGCAACAGTAAAAATACGGATCAGCATCCCCAAAGGAAACCAAAATGCGTAAAGTAGCATTGCTGATCGGGGTTGGTGACTACGACCGGGGTTTGCCCCCGCTGCCTGGAGCTACACAAAGATGTAGCCGCGCTGAAAAGCGTTTTAGAGAATCCGGATATTGGTGGGTTTGATGAGGTCAAACCACTGATCA
>JACMKO010000040.1 GCA_014380065.1 Leptolyngbya sp. ES-bin-22
GAACCAACTCAAACCTCATCCCTGATCCTTCATCCCTGATCCTTCATCCCTGATCCTTCATCCCTGATCCTTCATCCCTGATCCTTCATCCCTGATCCTTTATCCTTTCATCCTTCATCCCTCTCCCTAACCTCCTGCGGCAAAAGTTGCCATGACTGCGACTGAAAGAATAATGCCAGGAGAGAGCATCAGTACCAACATCAAAAGATCGTGTGTGTTCATCAGTGCCTTTTATGGTGGAGCTTTTATGGTGGAACTTTTGCAGCGATCGCACTTGTCTGCACGGCTCAGCGATCGTAGCCTCCTTCATCCTAGTGAACAACGCTCACTGACTCATCTTAAACGCATGGAGAAATGCTGAAGATTATCCCGATCGTTAGACTGCTTTTGGACGTAAGGTAATGAGAGCAGCAGCGTAGGATAGTTTCATTACGCTTTAAACTATGAGCAATTCTTCTTTTGATGACCTGTGGCGGAGAGATTTTCTCAGAGGATTCGGTCTGTGGATCGTCATTGAGATTGTGAGCTTCCTTGTGTTGCCAGGGTTAGGAGCGATTCAACCGGGCGATCGACTGAAGTTTTGGTTTGGTCTCAGCATTCCACTAGGAATAGGCGGCGCTCTCCTGATCGGTGGTAGTTCTCGCTTCATCGCGATGACAAACGACCGTGCTGCTAGCGGCAGCAAAACGCTGCTCAGTTTTCTGGGACAGTTTGGTGGATCGATCGGCATTGCAGGCATTCTTTTCCCGTTTGTCATGGTGGCGGGCGAGTTCCTGAGCAAGATTTTTGTGAAGTAGAGGTAGGGAATGGTGAGTACAGCGTCGCGATCGCTGCCATTGACTCATGCGTTGAAGGAATGGCAGGTGGCAGTGAACGCACTGGAGCAAGGTGAGACGATCGCTTTGCTGCGGAAGGGCGGCATTCGTGAGTCGGGCGGCACGTTTACGATCGCGCACGATCGCGCCTTGCTGTATCCCACCTATGAGCATCAGCGATCGCATCTCGTCAAAGGACAGTACGCCAATGCCATTACACCCGTCGAGTCTGGTTGGCATCCTGAAACTGTTCGTCTTGGTTCGTGGGCATTCATGACCGATCGGTTTCCGGTCAGCGACGAGGCAACAGTGGCAGCACTGCTTCCCTTTCACATTTGGAATGAAGCGTTTGTGGCAGACCGATTGAAGTGGAAACCTAACCTGCCCCTTGATGTCCTCCTGCTGCGAGTCTACACGCTGCCCCAGCCACAGATCATTCCTTACGAGCCTGCCTATGGAGGCTGCAAATCGTGGCTCGACCTGACGCAAGCGATCGCACAGCACTCAGGCTTCGTCAACGCTCTAGCGGACAGTCTCCCTGTGTTAGAGGATGCGGACTACCGCGATCGACGCGATGAAATTCGAGCGATCGTGTCATAGCGGTAACGTGTACGTTCTACTGCAAGCACCGTGGACAATAAAATTTTGTGAATAATGTCTTCAGCCCCTATATCTGGTGCCATCATTGAGATGGAGTAGGGGTGCTGTCCCTAAATAGAGTCAAGGTCAGTTGTGTGTTCCCGGTTTGTCGTGCTAGAAGCAACCATCGATTAGCAATCAGCCATTAGCGCAACACAGGTTGAAGCGTCCAGTTGCGTCTCACGCGTAATTTTAGAGAAGCTGAACGCTGATGGCTGAACATCGATGGCTAAATACTCCAGTTGCGACTATCCTTAAAGCCAGATCAAGCGATCGCCAGATTTGTTGGATAGGTTCAGCGCAAAGTGATGCAAAGCCAGAAATTTGAATCAGAGTTTCATGCCAAGAGACGCTCCATGCAGTCGTCTGATGGGTATCGTTTGTTGAGAGCGGCGATCGCAGCGCTAAGTGCAGTGACGGCAGACGCGACCTTCCTTTCGGTGCAGGCAGCGTCCTTGACCAACTGGAGTTTTGATCCAGCGGCGAACCAGCTCGAAATTACCGTCAAAGATGGCACGACTCCACGCTACTTTTTGATGGCGCAACCCGCTCGGATTGTGGTTGACCTGCCTGACACTGCCGTGGGTGCTGTAAGCGCTCAGAAAACATACTCTGGTGCCGTACGTCAGATTCGGGTTTCCCAGTTTGAGCCGGGGCTAACCCGCATTGTGATGGAAATTTCACCAGGCGTTGCCCTTGCGCCTGGGCAGGTAAAGCTGCAAAAGGTGGGGAACGACACAACTCAGTCAGGCAACTCTCGGTGGGTATTACAACCGCTCATCACTAAGTCGCTCTCTGCCAATGCAGTGACGGTCAAACCATCAGTGCCCGCTCAGCCGCGCCCGCGCGTCATGACTCCGGTGGCAAGTGCCGCAAAGCCGCTGACCGCATCGCCGTTGTTCGCGCCGTCTACACTCCCATCGTTAACCCGCACGAACACCCCGATCGTGCAGCCTCAAACCGCTAAGGCAGGGAATAACTCGACCTCATCAGCTACTTTGCCCTCGCCACCCAACCGATCCTCATCGTCGATAGAGCTTAACAGTCCACCTGCGACCACTGCCAGACCAACGACAGAGAGTGGAAACGCCAACAAGCCTACCGTTGTGGTTCCTGGCATCAGTGCGACTCCGACGACTATGGCTCCGACCACCTCTGTAGCGCTTGCTCCAGTTCTGCCGTCCCTGCCGACTGCTGTGGCACCAGTGAAGACTCCAACACCTGCTGCTGCCAATCCGGTTGATCCAAACGTAGCGGTTGATGTTCAAGGCGGAGTCGCGATAGCGGTTCCCACACCCACCACGCCTTCTCCAACTAAGAGCGCACCACCTCAGCCCCTTGCTGTTATGACCGCTCCTGCTGATCCAACGCTCCAATCGACGACCCGCTTTGAAGCCTCTCGTGTCGATCGTGCACCGCTAACGGTAAAACCAGCCTCCGCTACAGCAACCGCAGCTACCAGGCGCTCGACGAATTCACCGCTGGTTCAACCAGTGGCTTCTGCGCCATCTAGTTTGGCAGCTTCAGGTTTAGCAGCCTCAGAAATACCAACAACACTAGGGGCAACGTCCTTCGCTCCCACACCCAGCGTCAGCGTGCCACCACTAACCGCTTTTGGTGCTGTGTCTGCGCCGTCCAACATCGCTGAAGCTCAAAGCAGAAAAGCTGACGTTGCAGCAGATATCCCGTCTGATGGGCTACCTGCCGATGGCAACACTCAGCCGCGTGTCAGCGTACCCCCGCCGATTCGAGTTGGGACACCGAGCCTGGGCGCATCAAACGGAGTACCGTCGATCGTGGAATCGGCACCACCAACGTCTGTCTTCTCTCCAAATGCGTCATTGATTCCGCCTGTTAACATGCCTCCGTTGCAGCAGACAACCGCACCTCTAGCAGTGCAACCAGCAGCCGCACAGAGCTTTTATGATGCCAACACGGTTACACAATCATCCTCAAGGGCAAACCTCGCTCCACCGCTGAATCTTGTGCCGTTGCAAGCACCCTTGCAGCAGCCTACGCCTAAGCTGCCAGAAACGACTCCAGGGTATGACGCTAGTACGATCAGGCGGTCTCCGACTACTTCGGCTCCAGCCTCGATCGTCGAATTTGGGCAACCGCTGCCTGCAACATCCGGTGATGTGACGGGTCAACCGTTCAGTGGTCGGGCGGCATCACCAGGCGTGCGTCAGGCGTTTAACCCTGCTGCACCAAACGTTTTGTTGCCTGTAGGTACAGTCCTCAACCTGCGCTATCCCGGCAACTCGACGCTGATGTTGAGAACCGATAGACCTCAGCAAGAAATCCTCGTATTGCTGACTGAGCTTCGTGACGCTTCTGGCAATCTTCTGGCACTCGCAGGCAGCACGGTCACGGGACGGTTTGAGACAACGGCAATGGGTAGCCAGTTTGTGACGCAGGCGATCGCGGTCTCAGGACGCAGCCTACCGCTAGTGGCACAATCGGAACCGTTAGGCGGCAGTCGCAAAGTTGAGGGGAACAACCTGGCACGTAATTCTGGGATTGGCGTACTGGCAGGTGGTGTGCTGGGAGCGTTAGGAGGCTCAACTGGGTTGGGTGCGCTTGGCGGCGCTGCCGCTGGAGCCGCTGCCACTTTGCTAACTGCGCCTAAACCAGCCGCCATTCAACCGGGTCAAATTGTGCAGGTTCGCTTAACGCAAGATTTGCGTAGTGCAGAGTAAGAATGAGTAACAAAAAGACGGCAGATAAGACTTTGTTAGTCCTGTCTGCCGTCTTCATGAAGCTCTACGATCGTCGCTTAGTATTTCTCGTTTTCTGGTTTTGGTGCTCCACCCGTACCTGGTTGATCCAAGAAGAGATTCTTAGCCGCGTCGTTCTGATAAATACAGTCAATCTTGGGCGATCGCTCCAGCGCATCCGTAAACCCAAAGGTATTCATACGGTTTTTGCAGTCGCGCACCTGATCGGACTTCACCAAGCCCTTCTGCTCTAAGATTGACCAGTTGTTGGTGCGCAGAACGCATCCTGGCTGAGTGCTAGGCTGGGAGACATACACGTTCAGCGGATTCAATGTGACAAAAACGCGGGTATCCATCGTGATGGCGGCAGAACCAAACTGAGCGCAGAGTTCGGCGTTCGGCGCTCGTTGGCTGAGGTCAAGGTCGGTCACAATTTTGCCTGAGCCGGAGCTAGAAACAGAGCTAAAGCCAAGACCAATGCCAATACCGAGAATGAAAACGCCCGCTAGCACTGCCAGGGCGGTCGCGTTAAAAAGAGACGCGATCGATCCTTTAGCTGGTTTCTGCTTTGAGGACTCTGGAGCGTTGTCGTAGTCACGATCGTAGTCGCGATCGAGATCACGGTCATAGCTAGAGCCTGAGTTCCTGGATTTACGTTTCATAGTCATCTGACCCGTTTGGACGCTTTAAAAGGTGACCCTCTTTCCTCAGTATGCCGCGAATGAGGAGCAGTCTGCATAGGGAGCAGATCGACTGTAAGAAGGTGCTGCCCTACCCGCGTCACCCTAGCGTATTTTTGCCTCAAACAGCAAGAAGGAGACTGGGATCGCAGTCTCCTTACAAAGGCATTGGTCACTAGCAGTGTCGCCTGGGTCGCAACAGCGCCGCATAGACGAAGCTGGAAGCGATCGCACGTGTCTCGCATAAGCTAGCGATCGCGTGCCTTCGCAGGCATAGCCAAAGTGTCACAATGTTAAACAAGTTGAACTTTATAAAACGCTAAACCTGTGAGCCTTCAAATACGATCACCACTGAGCAAGCCGTCTTCCAGTTCGACGTTGCAAACGCTTTGGAGCGATTGTATCACCGTTTTTTGGGGCGATTGGCTCGACTTACGGGTGCGGCTAGTGCAAGTCATTGCCTCTGGACTGGTGTCGCCGCTGATCTACATTGTGGGCTTTGGTTTGGGCTTGGGAAGCGCCCTCGATTCAGCAATGAAGCCCTCAGCAGGAGACAATTATTTGCAGTTCATTTTGCCAGGGATGGTAGCACTGTCGTCAATGGTCATTAGCTTTGGCGGCACGACGTTCTCGATTTGCGGCGATCGTCTCTTTACCAAAACCTTTGAAGAAATGCTGCTAATGCCCGTGCATCCGCTGGCGCTGCACGTCGGCAAAATGATGGCAGGCATCGTGCGAGGCATGCTCACGGCAAGCTCCGTCATTCTGGTTGCCATTCTCTGCACAGGCAAAGTGTGGAGTTTTCTCAATCCGCTGTTTCTGCTGGTGCTGCTGCTGAATTGTGCCGTCTTTTCAGCACTGGGCGTGATTGTCGGGCTGAACGTAAAGTCTTTGGAGAGCGTCGGCATTTACAACAATTTTGTGATCGTGCCCATGTCGTTTCTGGGCGCAACCTTTTTTGACCCCGTGACGCTGCCGATCGCGCTCAAAGCCGTCGTTTACCTGCTGCCACTGACCTACACCAGCCTGGGGCTACGAGCAGCCGCCTACTTGCCCATCGCTCAGTTCCCCTGGTACGTCATTCCGGTGCTGCTGTTGGCGGCAATCGTACTCTCGGCGATCGGGGCACGTCAGTTTTCAAATCAGCAGGATTAATGAGTGAGAAGTCAGAAGGTGAGGGAGTGGGGAGTGGGACTAAAGAATTCAAAACTCAAAACTCAAAACTCAAAACTTTCTTCCCTTCTTACCTCACTTCCGCGTTTGGCTGGCATGGTTGATACGATCGCCCAACTGCCGTAGCGTTTGAGCCATGCTGGGATCATTCTCCTTCAGAGTGGCAATCTTATCGCAGCTATACATCACGGTGGTATGGTCTTTGCCGCCGAACTCTTCGCCAATTTTGGGCAAGCTCAAGTCAGTGTGGTGCCGCATCAGATACATGCCAATTTGACGAGCCACGCTGATTTCGCGACGACGAGAACTGCCCTTCAAATCTTCGACAGACACATCAAAGGTTTCGGCAATCGCCAGAATGACAGCTTCTGGAGTTGCTTCAACTTTTTCCACCGGGGGATTGAGGACGGGCGAGATGTTTTCGACCGTCATGGGTAGCCCAGAGATGGAAATGTAAGCAACAGCGCGAATCAATGCCCCTTCCAGTTCGCGAATGTTGTTGGTGTAGCTAGACGCGATATATTCAATCACCTCGCGCGGCAGGCGCATATTTTCGTATTCGGCTTTCTTTTGCAGAATTGCCATGCGCGTTT
The DNA here is from genome assembly GCA_014380065.1 of Leptolyngbya sp. ES-bin-22. GTDB lineage: Bacteria > Cyanobacteriota > Cyanobacteriia > Leptolyngbyales > Leptolyngbyaceae > Stenomitos. Next base: position 6,618 of record JACMKO010000040.1, read on the forward strand.
CCAGATCGGGCGGCTGAATGTCAGCGATTAAGCCCATTGAAAAGCGCGAACAAAGACGCTCCTGAAGGCGAGGGATTTGATTGGGAGGACGATCGGATGCCAGCACCACCTGTTTTCCCGTTTCATGCAGCGTGTTGAAGGTATGAAAAAATTCTTCCTGAGTGTATTCCTTGCCCTCAATGAACTGGATATCGTCCACCAGCAGCACGTCAACCGCCCGATAGCGCTCCTGAAAGCTCTGCCGACTGTCCTTCCGGATGGCAGTGATCAGATCGTTCGTAAACTGTTCTGTAGAGACGTAAACGATGCGGGACGTTGAGCAGATCTCCAACCGATAGTGCCCGATCGCCTGCATCAGGTGCGTTTTGCCTAATCCAACGCCGCCGCAAAGAAAGAGGGGGTTAAACTCCCGTCCAGGCGACTCTGCGACCGCTAGGGAGGCGGCGTGTGCCATGCGGTTGTTGGAACCAACGACCAGCCGCGAAAACACGTACTTGGAATTCAAATCACTCCGCGCACCGTTGCTATTGGTTGGTGTAGTTGCCTGAGCTGCCGATGGGGGATCAGCGAGATGAGCATGGGATGGCAGGGGCCAGAAAATATCCGCATTATCGGTGGTGGCATCATCACCCTGCGCGATCGTGATGTGGATGTCGATCGGGTGCCCCATGACTTCTTGCACCACCTCAGCAATGGTTTTGATGTAGTACTTCTGGAGCCAGTTGCGCGCAAAGGGGTTAGGTGTGCGGATGACCAGGCAATTGTCGTCCAATTGCTCTGCGATCGCCGTTTTGATCCAGGTTTCAAAGGTGGGGCGACTGAGCTGAATCTGCAAGCGTTCCAACACCTGTGTCCAAAGATTTTCGAGCGTAATTTCGACCACGAAGCGTTACCCCTTGCCAATGAATGGCGACATGAAACAAAGCGAACCGGAGATCCCGATTCCCTCACCGGGGCTGCAATACTGCCTTGCCCTAGAAAGATGCACCGAGATTAGCTGAATCGCAAGTCTAGAGTGAACAAAGTGGACAATGAATTTAAGCGGTTTGGCGATGTCGCCCTATATCTAGCGTTTGAATAGACTTAAGGGGTTTAGGAGTAGCGTATCAGATCTTGTTGAGGACGATCGCCCCTGGCTCAGCACTTAACCATCACTCCGAAGCTTAAACCCTTTGATGAAGGCTCTCTAGCGACAGTAAAGAAATACCGATCGCTCCATAACTGAATCGCTTAAGTTTGAAGTCCAGCGCGATCGAGCGGTAAAAGTTTCACCTCAAAACAATTGCAGAAGAGCAGTCTACCTGATTTTCCACAGGCAAACGACTGCACTTAGACCATCTTTAACATTGAGCAGACGTGAGCGATGGGATGCAGGCTCTAGCCCTACGCAACTGTAGGAGCGCTTTACTTTCGCAGTCGAATTTCTACGCGTCGGTTTTGCTGCCGTCCATCGGCATTGTCGGAGCCATCTGAGTTAACGTTCGGGGCGATCAGGCTGCTTTCGCCAGCGCCATTGGTGCTGAGCCGAGAACTCGCGATCATGGCTTGAGCCACCAACCACTGCTTAACCGAAGCGGCCCGTCGCCCAGAGAGGGCTTGGTTGTAGGAGTCCGTACCCTTAGAATCTGTGTGTCCTTCAATCCGGACAGGGGAATTGGCGTGATCTTTTAAGAAAACGGCGGCATTCCTTAGAGCATCGGCAGCATCCGATCGAATGTTGTCTTTGTCGAAGTCAAACAATACATCCGCAGCCAGCAAAATCCGAATTTCTTCAGGAGTATCCTGTACCCGCACTGGCTCGAATGCTCCAGGCTTAAATGCCCCTGGTTTGAAGGCTGCGGGCATGAACTTTCCAGGAATAAACTTGCTAGGCTGAAATTGTGCAGGTTTGAATTGTGCAGGCTTGAATGTCCCTGGTACAAATTTCCCATCTTTAAAAGACCCCGGTTTGTACTCTCCGGGCTTGTACTCTTCAGGTTTGTACTCTCCGGGCTTGTATGCTCCTGGTTTTAAGACACCGGTCTTATATTCTCCAGGCTTATACTCTCCAGGCTTGAGTGCTTCAGTTTGGGTTGGTTGAGGCTGAGTCTGATTCAGTTGAGACTTATTGGGCTGATACTGTTGAATCTGCGTCTGTTGGAGTTGAGCCGCTTCCTGCTTCGTTTGGGTCGATTGATTGGAGCAGGCAGCGATCGCTAGGGTTAGCACCAGGCTACTCGTTCCAATCAGCATGGACGATCGCATTGTGATACCTCCTTTACAGTCAAAACAACTTAGAGAGTCAGGAGAGCAAAAGGGACTTCAAAGCCTCATACTGACTGAAGCTTAGTTTCTCTGCTTCAGATGAAAATCTTTCAAACTGACTAGATCGCCTTTGAAATGAGTGAGCGTCGCTAGAAGTTCAGTTTTCCTTCTACCGCTTCAAACTGTTAATCGCTCGTAGGGCTACAAATAATATGCTGAGCGACATGATGCGAAAATCACAGCCGAACTGACACACATCGCTAAAAACGACATTAGTTTGCTGGTCACGACGTTTAATATATAACGATCAAAAAGAGCCCGTGACGAGGATTGAACTCGTGACCTCACCCTTACCAAGGGTGTGCTCTACCACTGAGCCACACGGGCA
>JACMKO010000424.1 GCA_014380065.1 Leptolyngbya sp. ES-bin-22
AGGATCACCGTATCGTGCTAGAAGCTCTGCAATAATGGAGCGGAAAGAATGCCCTCTAGGGTTATTGGGCTGAATAGACAGTGCTTTCATGAATATGCCAAGCTCACTACATAGATTTTGCCTAGGAATATTCAGTTTCTGGGCTATGTAATCACCAACCAGCGTTGATTCCTGTAAAGCCTGATTTGGACTACCGCCAGCTAATAGCTTGTAGTCATTTCTGGCGTGTAATTTAAGGCGGGAAACCTGCTAGGTGAAAGGGATTGGGGCTGTGTGCTTTAAGTGACCGCCGAGCGAGGGGGAGATCACCCATATGCTCAACAATCCACTCAAACAGATCCGGAAATTCATAGTCAAATAAGCGTTGAGCAGCGGTGGTGCCATCCGGTCGTTTGAGATGAAAATTGTGAATGATGGTCAGCACCTTCAAGGTCTGGGTCGAGAACCCCCGTCCAGCATGATGCAGGCGTGTGAGATAGCCATTGCGACCTTCGACGGCGGACGAGGTGCGTTGATAGTTGTTCGCCATCCAACGTGCCCAATCAATCCAGTCCTGGCGTTCAGTCGCAGGCATCGCCTGAGTGAGGGGATGAGCCAGCAATTGCTGGGCGGCTGTTTCAGCCGCTTGTTGGTAGCGTGCTTTGCGCTCAGGGTGCTGGGTTCTATCGACTTGCTGGAGCCAGTAGACCCAGGGTAAGAGGCAGCCGAGCAGCCAATTTTGGATGTCAATGTTGGCGGTTTGTGTCCCCAGCGCTTGAATCGCCCATTGCCACCAGGCATGCAGTCCTTGCATCATGTCTGGAAGCTGTTGTTGGAAGGTTTCCAGCGCTAAGACGGCTTTCTGTTGACCGTAGCTGTTTGCCAAGCGACGGAGTTGCGTCAACGGTGGTTCAAGGGTGGTGGCAATATCGTTGCCAGTTTGCGGCTCTGCGGTATCCAGGGTAAAGGGATGCAGACTGAGGGTAATGGCGGTAATGGCGGCATGATAAGCCTGCTGGTCTTGAGCGACGGCGAGTTGTTGAGTCGATAACTGACTCAAGGCTTGGCTCAACTTCAACCGATAGGCATCATCCTGAGCCGTTTCCCATTTGGCTTTGAGTGTATGCATCTGTTTGAGTAACTGCGTCTGTTGACGACCCAGGGCACTGCCGATGGGTTGACTTAACGACCGGAGGGCATGGAACAGGTCTGCCACACTCACGCAACCGAGCCCATCGGTTGCCAATTTGATCAACGCTTTGGCTCGGTCACTCACCATGAAATGGCACTCCCACCCCGCTTGACTCCACCAGTGCTCAATCTGCTCTTTCCAGGTCTCGTAACTGCGGTCCTCAGCTTGCACCTCGGTCAGCAGATAGCCACTGCCAAGTTCGGCTAAAACCAGCACTGGTAAGCCAAAGAAGACTTCATCGGCACCAACGCAAATGCCTTGTCCCGCCTGGGGCTGACAATGCTCTGCCTGAGCCACTTCATAGGCTTCAATGGTGTCCTTCAGGCGCTGTTTCAATTGGTCTAAGGCACTCGCTGAACAGCCCACATGCAGTTCTAAGCGCAGGGCTTGCAAAAATTGCGATAACGCGCCCACACCAATGCCATGTTTGATGCCAAAGAAAAAGATGCTCCCTAACACTAAGAGTTTCAGCCAGGCGCTCCCGGCTTCTGTTTCCCACCACTCTGATTCAGGGTACTGGTTGCGCCGCTTGATGCCTTGTTGATGCCGTTGCACACTACTTTTCGAGATCCCTGTCGTTGAGGCAAGCGCTGCGATGCCCTGCCATGACTTTTCTTTGCCCGCCTGGAAGACTTTTCGACCCCGTTCTCGTATAGTTTGACTCATCGTTCCCTGACTTTGCTTTGCAAGGGCTACGATAAACTGCTCTGGGGTTTACCGCAGAGCTTTTTTAGCAGTGTCTATTGATACACAGCTATTGAATATCTAGTTTCCCGCTTTACGGAATACGCCGAAAAATCCTGTGGATTGTCGATTTTGTGTTGCGCCATTCGACTAACGAGAGCAATCACATAAGCCATCAAGGAGCAGCAAAATGC
>JACMKO010000425.1 GCA_014380065.1 Leptolyngbya sp. ES-bin-22
ATCTTCCAGCGTATTCCGCATGTCCAGGTCTTTGCGGGAGTACGAGTAAAAGATCTTGATCGCGTCCTCTGACACAGACTTCTCCTGCAAGACTTGAATGGCGCTGCATCGATTATAGTCTTCCTCCATCGCCTCAAAGGAATACACGACCGGGTATGAGCAAACTGGCAAGCCAGCGCCAGCGATCGCACCGTCAAAACGCATTTTCTCAAACCTGTCTGACTTGAAAGCCTGGTTGATAGAACAAAGGCAGTCGGGCGATCGCTGATCGCCCCCTTAACTCAAGACTCTGTAATCAGAGTTGCGATCGTGTTGCTTTGGGGTGCAATCGCTCAAGCTGCTACAACAAACCATCGAACGTGAGTTACTACCATTCAGGCTTGGGCTAGAAACGTTTGAACATTAGCAGCAAAGGCAACCCTATGACTAACGAACGCTCCAGCATAAGCAAGCCAGAAACAAATCATTGACAGTCTTTTCAGTGCATCCGCACCGTAATGGTGTACGAAGGGCGCTGCTTGGCTTCTCGCTGAGATTTAACTAACCGAAACTCAGAGTCTATGTATAAATGCTCTAGCTGTGGCGTTGCCTTAAAGATGGTCGCGTACCGCTTTGCCGTCTTTTGGTCTAAGTTTTGAAAGTCAGGCGTTTCTAGAACATCCTTTGTTGAAGCTGCCGCTTTTGCTTGAGCAACTTGAGTAAACCAGGATTCTGCTCGCTCAGGGCTTAGCGGCAGCGAACCAAATCTCAATTTCTGCTCGATCGCAACGTTTTGAATTGACCAATGTCCGTCCGCTATTTGATATTTCTGCAAGATGAGAAAATCATAGGCGAACAGAAAAGATGGCAGTTTCTTAAGCAGAGGTAGCTGCTTTCCCGGAGCGTAACGAGCCACATTGGCATAGTAACCATCGTCATGAAAAATTTGGTAAGACTGCTCTCGCAAGCGCCCTGGAATCGTGTCCTGAAAAGGAATGGTAGACCAAAGCGGTATCCATGTGCCGATCACAAGAGGCACTTGATCGGCTACGTTTGGAAAGGGATTGCGAGTGGTAAGCTCCTGGCAAATGGGTGCTAGTACCTCTTTGAAGAACTGCACTTTTTGACTCAGTGGCTCAGTGTCTCGATGTTTGGTCAGCCGTAAAAGCTCCTGCTTTAGTGCCTCTACAGTCCATTGGCGCAACTGTTCAGAACTCAAATCTTGTTCTATCATCAGCGATCGTCCTCAAGATTGCAGTACCCCCAAAAAGAGGCTTGAAGCGTCTCTGTTGGCAGAGCCTTCTCCAAAGGAGTAGGAGTAGCGAGTTACCAACACTGAGCTTTTAAGACTTTAAGACATCCGCCGAGGCTTTTGGGATAATGGGCACAGTATAAATTAATTCTTCTAATTAAACCCTTAAGAACAGGTTGTCATGACCGCTCCTGTCGCTAGAATTTGAGAGCGTTAACGGTATCGACCCAAGGTATGCGTGACATAGTTGCCATCCTGCCGTACAGCTTCTGCTTTAGTACTGAAATCCAAGAAGGAGTCACCCTATGTCAGATCTCAATCGCGGCATCATGAAGTTTGAGGGTGCAGACAACCCAAAAGCGATCGCGCTTTCTGCTGTGCTCGTTTTGGGAAGCATTGCTGCTTTGGTTTTCTGGGCGTTACGCTCTGCTTACGCTCTGGGTTAAACCGCTCAATAGATGCAGATGATATCAGGGGCGATCGCACTCATCTGTTGATCACCCCTGGTTCTGGTCGCTAGACACTGGTAATCTGTGTATTGGTCTAGTCTAAATGTTGCGAAGACATGGCTTACCACAAATTTTACCTTCAGAGCGAGACAGAACGTAGCCACTCATGCAGCTTGACTTTATCCCTGTAGAAGAATTTTATTTTGCCCTGACGCTAGCGGTAAAAACTCTGGGTGAGTTCACAACACCCGGATTGACAGCACAGATCGAAAAACGACTTGGGCAAGAGTTTGGTCAGCCGTCTACCATTGCCGCTGCCAGCCAGAACACCTACAACTACGTGTTTCGCGTTGTTGACGTTGACAATAACCCTGCTAATCAACTCATTTTGTCGATCGCGGATTGGCAAGGCAACTTACGCCTGAGCAGTGATTACGGTTGGACGTTAGATCCAGAGCGCAAACCAGTGCGAACAGACAAATTCAACCAGCGTCAGGCATTTTCGCAACAGGTGCAGTCACATTTACAAGACTGGCTTCAGATTCCTTTGCTGCCGTAGAGCCAGCGATCGCGTCCGGCTTAACGTTGATTGCAATTCTTGAGCATTTTTTCATCACAAAGCCAGAGCCTTTGAATCAAGCTTGCTACAACGTGCAAACATCCACTCAAACGCTCTGGCTATCACTATGAGCACTTAACGCTAATCTGGCACAGCCAGACATCAGGTATTGGTTGCCTGGGTTGCCAGCAATTGCTTTAGCTTTTCTAACTCTTGCGCCCAGCGAGGATCTGGCTGCACGCTGTCAGATTCAGTCTGAGCACCACCCGCGCGACGAGACTTATTGTTGCCGCTGTTGCCACTGTTGCCGCCAGTACCTTTACGCCGAACACCGCCAGCAGCGCTTGCCGCCGGGACAGGAGCATCGACAACAGGCGCATCCTCATCGGCTTTGTCTTTGGCGCGTGGCTGCGCTCGTTCAACTTTTAGGGCGTTGTCTTTCAGCGGATGACCATTGAATTTCTCAATGATTTCATCTGCTTGCTCCTCGCTTTGAACCGTAACGAAACCAAAACCGCGACATTTATTTGTCTTGCGATCGGTAATGATTTTGATTGAGATTGAATCGCCTGCTTCAGCGAAAACCGCCTCTAGTTCTTGGCGACTCAAATCTTCGGGTAAATTACCGACATAGAGACGAATAGACATGGGAACGATACCTCTAGACTGTGATTCAGATAGACATGCTTGAGCGCACCAACAAAAGGCTGTATTCAATCAGAGCGGTAGAAACCGACTTTGAAGGCAGCCAAACCCTTTTCTTAAAACACTTGACAATACGGCATACCAATGGGGCTATTTCCATTTATCGCCCTATGTCTGATGGCGCTGACATCGGACGACAAGGAGACTAGATTCTAGGTTTAAATGATGCTTACACGAATGCTTGGTCAACACCGGAGTGTGAGGGATGAGTAAATTGTCTCAAGATCAATGTGGGAGAACGCTAATGCCATCCATTAAGGTATCACGGTGGGTCAGACGTGGGTAGAGTTAAGAAAGATTTCTGACCTCAGGGGTATCTCTCTGGAGCAGTTGCTTCATCGCTCTAGCGCTTGGGAACCTAGAAACTCGATCGAAAGCCTCGGTAAGGGGTCACCAACGTTGACCAACAGCCGCAGATAAGACTGGCAAGACTTAACGATATCAATACCTTCCCACTTCACTAAACACTCTTGTACCAGATTACTAGGAAAGAGTACTAAGATCAGTCACTTGTGAAGAAATGTAACATTTATGATGAGCGGATGCAAGCTTAAACGTAAGGCGACACTTGGAACCTGCGTTAGCGTAAGCATCGGATCGCTTCTAACATACCTCTGGCTTTATTAAGAGTCTCTTCATACTCTGTTTCAGGCTGCGAATCGGCGACGAGTCCCGCTCCTGCCTGCACGCTGACCGTATGGTTGCCCCCACCTTGAGAGCGGACAACCATCGTGCGAATGGCGATCGCCGTGTTCAACTGCCCTTCAAAGTCATAGTAGCCATAAGCACCGGAGTACGGGCCTCGGCGGCATGGTTCCAGGTCATGAATAAGCTCCATCGCCCGGATCTTTGGAGCGCCGCTGACTGTACCGGCAGGGAAACAGGCTTTCAGCAGATCCCACGCAGTCTTGCTGGGCGCGAGTTTGCCCACCACGTTACTAACAATGTGCATCACATGAGAATAGCGTTCAATGACCATCAGCTCATCCACGCTGACCGTACCGTTGACACAAACCCGCCCTAAATCGTTCCGCCCTAAGTCAACCAGCATGACGTGTTCAGCGACTTCTTTAGGATCTTGCAGCAAATCGGCGGCGAGTGCCGTATCTTCCTGAAAGGTCTTGCCGCGCTGACGGGTGCCTGCGATCGGTCGTACCGTGGCGATCAAAGGCTCAGTCGGGTCAGGCGCAAGTGCCGCTTTCACCATGACTTCGGGGCTGGAGCCAATAATTTGCCAGTCGCCAAAGTGGAAGTACGCCATGTAAGGGGACGGGTTGATTAAGCGCAACGATCGATACAACGCGAACGGATCACCGCTGTACTCTGCCGCTAGCCGCTGCGAAACGACCACTTGGAAAATATCACCCGCCTGAATGTGCGCTTTTGCCTTCTCTACGTTGGCGCAGAATTGTTCTTTGGTCGTGTTGCTGGTGTAGAAGGGTGAGGAGAGAGGAGTCAGGGGAGAGGCGTGAGAGGAGGAGGAGTTTTGCTCACTCACGGCTGACGGCTGTCCGCTGTTTCCTGGTGGTGTCCATTTCAGCAGCACAGCTTGTTCCGATAGCGGCGATTGTAGTTTGTGAACCAATTGGGAGACGCGATCGCAGGCTTGCTGGTAGGCAACTTCAGGCTTCGTGTTGGGATCGCGCAGATCGGCATAGGCGATCGCCCAAACTTTACGCTTCACCTGATCAAAAATCAGCAAATTATCGACCTGCATCCACAAACCGTCTGGCAAATCAGCTTCAGTTGCTGGGTAAATGGGTACGCGAGGCTCAATCCAATGAATCAACTCATACCCCCAAAAGCCAAACAGCCCTCCAATGCCCGGTGGCAACTGCGGCAGCTTGACTGGACGATATGGTTGCAGACAGCTAGCAAGTGCCGTGAATGGATCACCGTCAAACGCTTGCACTGAGCCATCACGGTGCGTCTGGGTTGTGCGGTTGCCCTTTGCCTCTAAAACCCAAAGTGGATCACAGCCCAACAAGCTATAGCGACCCAATTGCTCACCACCCTCGATCGACTCCAGCAAAAAGCTGTAAGGCTGCCCTGCACAGACGCGATACCACGCAGACACTGGAGTGTCCAAATCGGCAACCCATTCCTGATAGACCGGAACGAAGTTACCCTGGCTGGCGAGGTGAGAGAATTCAGAGAAGGTAGGAAAAACCATTAGAGGAGGGGCGTTTTATGGGGTGAGTTCAATTCAGCGTTTCGCTTTTTACTGCCGACTCAAACCTAATCAAAGTCGATCGACTCGTAGTACGGACATTGCTGACACGGACCAGAGGGGTTCGTCGCGCAGCGGAGATGAGCAGAGCGGGCATTGAAGCGGCAAGTCAGATCGCCAATCAGGTAGCCTACCCCTTCGACGTAATGATGTTCAGCCGAGAGTGGCGCACCGTAAAAGCGATTTAAACGGTGAGAGGCTGAAGCGTTCATGGCTGCACGCAATCTGGTTCTCAAGTGTGCTTCTGCCTTACGCATCAACAACCACGAGAGGATGGCTGGAATCAGCCCGATCGCAACGATGAAGAGCGCTTCTAACATACCTTATCCGTTGATCACTAACTGAATCTGTAGGCGCACGCTGCTCTACTGCGTTGATAGACTGTGAGTAGCCTCATCCCTTAACTTTAAAATAGTGCTTCCGATTTATGGTGCTTTCGGCATTGCCAACCATCAAGTTTTTACAAGAACCGACATCTCAGCCCTGGCTTGACCAGGCACTCGCCCATCTCGATATTATTTTGCTGGATCATTCTCATTGTGAACGCAAAGCAGCGGGCGTAGCGCTCAACTTGATGTTTCGCTACCCGTCCAATGCCAAATTGGTGCGATCGCTCACGGCAATTGCTCAAGAAGAATTAGAACACTTTGAACAGGTCAACCAAATTTTGGAGCGACGGGGAATTCCCCTGGCACCCCTTGCCGCTCCTCCCTATGGTGCTGGGCTAAATAAGCAAATCCGCTCCAGGGAACCCGATCGCCTGTTGGATTCGCTGTTAGTGTGTGGTTTGATCGAAGCTCGCAGCCATGAACGGCTTGGGCTATTGGGTGCTCATTGCCCAGACCCCGCCTTAGCAGCGTTCTACAGAGGGCTAATGGCATCAGAGGCGCGGCATTACGGGGTTTATTGGCTACTGGCAACCGCCGAGTTTGAGCGTTCCGTGGTCGATCAACGACTGGACGCACTGGCAATCATTGAAAGTCAACTCCTATTGACCCTCCATCCCGAACCCAGAATGCATAGTTAAACAGCAATCAGCTTACTGCGCCACAGAAGCAACGTCGCCTCTTTACGTTCAAAGCAATCTCTACAGCCATCGGTTGGGCATACGGTACCGACCAGTAACAACTGACCGCGGCTACCCAAAAGATTGAGTTTTGTACGTTGACGAGCAAGGACTGCTGTAACCCTCGATAGTCATAGAAGCCGTCTCAAACAGGAGTAAAGCGAGTGGAACCTGAAAACACTGCGATCGAACATCAAAACGTGCCTCAAAGCCATCAAGGGCTACACGGCTTTCTCTACAGTTCTGAAGATGAACATACGGCAGTCACAACCAACGCTTCTAGTTTGGATGCGCCTACTGAGGTGATGCCGTTGGAAGACTGGTGCCATCTGGCTGGTACTGCCAAAGTCGTTGGAGTCTATGCGGTTTTAGGATGCGATCGCCGCACTCACTACGTCGGCTATTCTCGCAACGTAGCACTGTCACTCAAAGGTCATGCTGCTCAACTCGGCAACGACATCTGTGCGTTTGTCCAGGTACACACCTTTAAGCTTCCCAAGCGGGAAGTCATGGAACAGCAGCGAGATGCCTGGATTGCTCAACTAGACTATGTTCCCTCTGGCAATGCTGAAGCTAGTGAACTGTGGGCAGGTACCGTGGGTGAAGCCGCGATCGCCGCGATGTCTCCAGCCGAACGACAAGCCTACGAGGAAAAGAAGCTCAAATTACGCAAGGCGATGGCTGACAGTGAGCTGTCTCGTGACCCCAGCAGTGAGCGTGACGCTGGGCAGCAAACGCTAGGGGCAACGGTTGAAAATGGCGACTGGAGCGCGGTGATTCAAGAGCAAACCCAGCAAGCTTGACTGTTAGCAATGCAACGGCTGTACCGAGACTTTTTGATTCGGGGTTGGACAGCAAGCGATCGCGCCCCTGCTGCCGAAATTATTCGCTCTGTCCTGGTAGCGTACGGGTTGGGTTGGGAACCAGAGGGAGCCGATCGTGATGTGCTGCAAGTCGAAACGTTTTATCAAGCAGCAGGCGGCGAATTTTGGGTCATTGAGCGTCAGGGTAAGCTGGTTGGTACAGGAGCCTATTACCCGATTCAGCGAGGGCAGAATGCTGTGGAAATTCGCAAAATGTATTTGCTGCCAGAAGCCAGAGGACAGGGATTAGGACGGTTTTTGCTTCAGACCTTAGAAGCCGCGATCGCCACCCGCCACTTCGAGCAAATCTGGATTGAAACCGCCAGCGTATTAGCCGAAGCCGTCACGCTCTACGAACGCAGCGGTTATCAGCCTGCAACGGGTGTAGAGACAGAACGGTGCGATCGCGTCTACTTCAAAATTCTCAAACCAGCAAGTTAGACTACAACCAAAAACGTTCACCTTTTACCCATCACCTTTTACCTTCAAATGGACGCAATTCGCCTGTCTTGGGTATGGGTAGAGTGGTTTAGCGACCCAGTGCGGGTCGTGTGTACGCTTCTGTTTTTGATTAGTCTACCCTGGCTGCTTCGTTCTAAGCGCTGGCTGCGTCGGGTAAGAACCTATGCGATCGCGCTACTCATCGGCTATCTGGTTCTTATCTCACCGCCCTTTGTGGCGCTGGCAATGGCTGGGATTGCCAGTCCGCTGCCATCTGATCCAGGTAGCAAGGTCGATGCGATCGTCATCCTGGGGCGTGGACGCGAACAGAGTCCAGCCCGTGTGGAGGTTGCTGCCCAGCTTTGGCGGCATCAGCGGGCACCCACAATTTTTGCCAGTGGAATCAACGATGCCCCTGAACTTGCTAAACTACTGCAAACAAAAGGCATTCCGGCTGCAAACATCAGCGGTGAGGGTTGCTCAAAAACAACCTGGGAAAATGCGGTTTTTACCAAAGCTGTGTTGCAAGCTCAAGGTGTTAAGCAAATTCTCTTGGTGACGGATGTGCCTCATTTGTGGCGATCGCTCCTCATCTTCGAGCAAGCAGGCTTTCAAGTCATTCCCTACGCCAGTCCACTTGCTGCGGAGATGACCAGCCCGCAGCGCGCCATGCTCCTCATCCGCGAGTACTTCTTCCTCGCTGTTTATCCCATCACGCTTGAGCAAGAGCGTCACACCCTGGAACAGCCCTTAGCCAAGGTAAGTAAACAAATCGCCAGTCAAAACTGCCGTGTTGGATATAGCCTGTGACGGTTAAACGCTGATCATTAACCATCCCTATGGCGTTCCCGTCACGGTTGCCCAGAGGTACTTCTTAAATGACTTGGCATCCATTGTCAGGCGTAGCTGCTTCGACCAGGTGTAAATGTCAAACGTCACCGGATCGCCCTGTACCGAAATGTTGCCTAACAGCGCAATCCAATGGCTAGGAAAGGCGACTAGCGGTGGATTGTCTCCCAACATCCCCTCAGCCGTAATGAGGGCAAATGCTACCCCGCCTGCTTGAAGTGCTGCTGCCGCATCTTGCATCGCGCTGACATCGTTCATCAAATAAGCATGGTCATAATTAACCTGGGTATAGCCAAGAATTTCTTTGACCCAGCCTTTCATTTCCCAGGATTTAGTCATTCCAGCTAGATTGCGAATAATGTCTGGAGAATTTGGCTCCACTGGAAAAATAACATCTTCGACATCGCGTAAGGTTGCCAACACCATCCAATCTGCCTGTCCCATTTGCAGGTTGCCACGGCTAGCTTGGCGTAAGCGATCGGACGACGCGATGTAGTGGTTAGCGCCTTGAAAGCCGCCGACGAGGAACAGGCTACGGCAGATTTCCACGTAGCGGAGCGGCTGTTTTAACAGCAGTGCAAAGAGAACAGCCGCAGGACCACAAAAGGGCTGACCGCCCTGATTGACCTGAAATGGATCTTGGACACGCGCCCGCATGTCAGCAATCACTGTCGCTTTGTCTAAAAACGCCCAGGCAGCAGGGGCGCTAGATTGCTCAAACTCGACGATCGCCGCCGCTGCTGCCTCAACTTGCGCTGGATCGGGAGGATAGAGACCTGTTAAAACATCTCTCGTGCTCACGGTTGTTCTCCCCTAATCTATAGAACGGTGCTGCTAAACACAAAATCCTTCCTCTAACACAGACGCTCTTTACTTACCCTGATTTCCATTGAACCGTTGAATGCAAAGTCTGAAGCAAATCTTGCCGAATCAGTGTATTACAGATGTTTAAGCGTTTCGAGAGACGGCGATCGCACCTTCACGTACTTGTCTGACGAGAATATTCTTTTGGTAGAATCATATAGGTCTGTTAAAGTAGGGAAATTTCTATCGCTGCATCATCTGGTGTTGGCGATCGCTGCTGGTGAACCTGCTTTATGCTTTAGATCAGCACTGCCGAGATCAAGCTTAGTTGTCAGCGCCAAGTTTCGTCTGGGGCATTTGCTTTTATAATCGCCTCAGTAGCTTTGGTCACTGCCCGTGCTTGCAATTTACCCTGGCAGCTTTGATCCCGTGACTTTGGGGCACCTCGACATTATTGAGCGAGGCTGTAGGCTCTTTGATCAGGTGATCGTGGCGGTGTTGCGCAATCCAAGCAAAACGCCTTTGTTCACGGTGCCAGAACGCATTGAACAGATTCGTCGCTCCACGCCACATTTATCTAATCTTGAGGTTGATAGCTTTGATGGCTTAACCATCAACTATGCCAAGATGCGACGAGCAACTGCCTTGCTTCGCGGTTTACGAGTACTGTCTGATTTTGAGATGGAGCTGCAAATGGCTCATACTAACAAAACCCTCTCCGCTCAGATTGAAACCGTTTTTTTGGCAACGTCGAACGAATATAGCTTTTTGAGCAGCAGTCTAGTGAAGGAAATCGCCCGGTTTGGTGGTTCAATCGATCATCTTGTTCCTAAACATGTCGCCGTAGATATTTACCAATGCTTCGCCAAGATTCATCCAGCATCAGCCCAGACCACGGATTTAACGCCAATGCCAGCGTCGCCCCAAACGGAACCATCCACGGGGATGCTTCACGATCGGGAAGCGTAGACATTCAGCGAGAACTGAATCGGTTAGAGGAAATTGTTCTCGATAGTCCGCGTGTGCCCATGACCCGTTGGACGTGGGTTGATGAGGAGCAGCTACTAGAACAGCTTGATTTGGTGCGGCTCAGTCTGCCTGAAGCTTTCCACGAAGCAGAGGCGATCGCACGCCAGAAAGACGAGCTTTTTTTGCAGGCTGAGCAATACGCCCAAGAAATCGTCGAGAATGCTGAACGGCGCGCTGCCCAAATCTTGAACGAAATGGGCATTTTGCGACAAGCGGAGATCGAAGCCCAGCAAATGCGGCAACAAACACAACAAGAATGTGAAGCCGCAGAAGCTCAGACAATCGCTGAAATTGAGCGGATGCGTCGTCAAGCGCAGCAAGAGCTGGACGAAATGCAACGCCTGGCGATCGCGGAATGTGAGGAAATCCAGGCAGGGGCAGATGAGTATGCCGATCGCGTGCTGCAAGAGATGGAGCTACAGCTTAGCGAAATGATGCGGGTTGTTCGCAATGGGCGACAGCAGCTACAGCCAGAAACGCCTGCTCGCCCCAGAGACGCGAGTTCTAGTCACTCGTCAGCGCGATCATCAGGGGCAAAGAGCGATCGCCCTAAAAACTAGCGCGATCGCCTAAGAAACTGGACGTAATTAAACTAAAGATACTTTTGGGGGTGGAGGGCGTGGAACCCCCTGCCTGGGGGCAAAGCCCCCAAACCCCTTTTTACAATTAATTGTGGCTACCTACTTACCGCATCATTTTAGTTTGCTCGTTTTACTTGCCAAGCCGCACCCAGCGCCGCGCCCAGCCCAGCGACCAACCCCACGCTCATTCCCTCGATCGTTCTCGTCATTGGGCTTTGAGTCAGGCACTGAGCTGATGGCGCTGCGTCTTGCAGGCAGCTATTGCTCTCTGCCCAGCTTGCTGTGCCGCCTAGAACAACGCCGCTAGCACCGCACACTAGCACCAAAATCAAAACAGATCGGTTATTTTTTCTACCCATAGATGGATGCCAAACGCTTCATGTATGACGTGTAAACCTCCATCTAATGTACCCAGCCTGCCTGGAAAGTCAACAGACTTTGCACAATCTTGCTCCGGCCGAGAAATATGCGTAGAGATGTTGACAAGTGTCCTGTTTGCATGTCGCAACAGCGCTAATTGCTGTTGCCTTTACCTGTAAGAAGACAGTGGGGCTGGATGTACCACCGAGGAAGATTGTGCTGTACTGGAGATACCAGCGTCGTTGCTAACATTCATAAAGATGTAAAGATGGTGGAAACCTTGATCGCAGCCATCCATAATTTCCTCAAGCTTTCAGAGACGATCGCAACGGCAGGACAGCCAACTGAGGCTCAACTTGCTGCCATTAGAGTAGCGGGCTATCGCGTCGTTGTTAATCTAGCGCTACCAAGCTCAACCAACGCTTTACCGAATGAGCAGGCGTTGGTTGAAGCGCAGGGGATGGCATACATTCACATTCCAGTGCTTTGGGAAGAGCCAACGCTTGCTGATTTTCAACAGTTTGTCAGCGTTATGGAGGCATATACAGGGCAACCAGTTTTTGTGCATTGTGCAATGAATATGCGCGTTTCGGCGTTCATGTACCTCTATCGTTGGCTTTTTGAAGGTGTAGATGAGGCGGTTGCCAAACGGGATTTACACGCCATTTGGAGACCGAACGATCGCTGGCAGGCGTTCATGGCACAGATCTTGCAGTACTATCAACAGCACTAGCTTTTTTAGCCACTGGGTTTCCTCAATCACTAGCTTTTCAGCTTGACGCGGCATGGATACTTTTTTACCGATCGCCTACCTTCAGGATCAGTTTCTTCCGTTTACAGAAGCCAAAATTTCCATTGCGACCCATGCCTTGCACTATGGCACTGGCGCGATCGGTGGGCTGCGGGGCATTCCCGATCCGCAGAATCCTGACCAAGTGCTGCTCTTTCGGCTAGAGCGGCATTGTCAACGGCTGAGCCAGAGTGCTCGCTTGCTCCACTACGACCTGCCCAGCGCCGCCATTAAGCAGGTAATTGTGGCATTCATCCAAAAAAATCGCCCGACCTATCCTTTCTACATTCGTCCACTTGTTTACACCTCTGGACTTGGCATTGCGCCCAGGCTGCATCAGGTTGAAAAAAGTTTGCTGGTGTACGGTCTGGCAATGGACGATTATCTATCGCCGGCGGGGGTGAGTTGTCGCATTAGTTCCTGGCAGCGGCAAACAGATACCAGTATGCCGCTACGCGGCAAGATTACAGCCGCCTATATTACCTCTGCCCTCGCCAAAACGGAAGCGGCTGAGTCAGGGTTTGATGAAGCGATTATGCTCAATGCACAGGGAAAAGTCAGTGAAGCGTCTGGGATGAATCTTTTCATCGTTCGTAACGGCCAACTGATTACGCCTGGATTTGATCAAGACATTCTGGAAGGCATTACCCGCGATAGCGTCCTCACGCTTGCCAGAGATTTGGGCATTCCTACAATTGAGCGTCCAGTGGATAAGTCAGAACTCTACATTGCCGATGAAGCGTTTTTGACCGGAACAGCCGCCAAAGTTGCACCCATCAAGCGGGTCGAAAACTATACGCTGCCTGTCGATCGTCCAATTACCGAACGCCTGCGGATGAAATTGACTGCGATTACCGAAAAGCGCGATCCGCAATATCAAGACTGGGTGGACAC
>JACMKO010000426.1 GCA_014380065.1 Leptolyngbya sp. ES-bin-22
TCGCAGAGACCACCCCATTTCCTCGATCGGTCGTCGAATTGCCTGCTCAATGTCGCGCGACAGTGCCCGTAACGGCGTGATATAAAGCAGTTGCAGCCCAATGCCAGGTGTTTCTAGCAGGCTGGCGATCGCTCCCATCACCGCTGCATAGGTTTTGCCAGACCCCGTTGGCACCTGAATCAGACCGCTCTGCCCTGCCAGATACGCTTGCCACGTTTCCATTTGAAAGGCTAAGGGCTGCCAACCTTGTTTCTCAAACCAGTCAATAACGGGTTCTAGACGGCGATCTGTGAGACTAGCAAGTCTTGCCATCAAAATTAGTATTCCTTTTGAGCTTGTTCCTTTGCTTACGGTGCAGGCACAAATTCGATTCACCAGCCTCAGAAGCGTTTTTCAGAACTTTTACTGGCGACAAGTGTTGAACCACAGATATATTAGGAAATTCTTACACATAAATCAGAGTTAGTCCTCTGTAGGTGGTTGTAGTATCGCTCCTAAAACAAGCCCTAATATGCCTGAGTATCCTTGTGTTCTGATTCCTCAAAATATTCAACGGGTTCAATTAGGCTCGTCACCATTCCTACCAGTCCCCAAAACATCACCATTACCAGTAAAGCCAAAAGCTACTGAGGCAAGTACGATTGTTGTAGGATTAAGCATTGCTGTTATCACTTTATTTATAGCGAACTTCAGTCCTCTAACTGCCTGTTCAATATTCTTTGCGAGTATTGTGGTAATCGTCTACAATGCTATATTTGTACATCGAAACCATGCTATAAAAAAAACACGATTATAAACGAGTTCCATACAGTGATCAGCATGTCCTAGAGACATACAAAGAGAATGATGAAGATGCTCAAATACTCCACCATCAAAATTTTCTGACTTGGAGACAGCAAAAGCTTATACAAGAACTCACACATACTGTTCCACATGATGGTCGAAACAATGAGGTACTTCTAGGACGGGCTGAACAGTTCTTCTATAAATATCTGCATGACTACTTTGGCGACAAAATTCATACTCACCTTGCATTAAACATTCCAAATTACGAGTATCCTTATACACCTGATTTTACATATGTTGACTCCTTAATTAATCTATTTATTGATATTGAAATTGATGAACCCTATTCAGGCAAGAAGCCTATTCACTATGTTGGCGTAGATAACAACCGTAACAAGTTTTTTTTTGGAGCGTGGTTGGGTTATCATCCGCTTTGCTGAGGAGCAGGTAGTCAAACATCCTAAAAGCTGTTGCCTCGAGATTGCAAAGGTAATTGCTGGCATTACAGGCGACAGCACAGTTCTAAGGCAGTTCGTCAGAATCGTTCCCTTAGAGCCTGTAAAACAGTGGACAGAGTGCGAAGCTCGAACAATGTCCCTCAATTCCTTTAGGAATACATACTCAAACAACATCAAGGTGCAACTCTCAGGAAGAAAAATAGAAGAGCCAATCTCAAAAAGCAAGAAAAAATCTCAGGTAACTGAGTATCTTGTTTGGAAGTATTCAGGCGGAGAATGGCACCATGTAGGTAACACATGTGATTTTAATCTGACTAACTCAGATAGAGATTCAAATACACAAATTCTTCCAAGAGGGCAACGTCCAAAGTAGTTCAGTGCAATTATTTATGTGATTCGGCAATGGAAAGGCGAGCATATGAATGAAAACATCCTACAGACAAATTTATTTCTGCATCTCCAGTAACGCAAATGCTGCTTGAATTGTGTCGGCTTCTTTGACAGGTTTGTCTTTGCGCCAGCGGAGGATTCTGGGAAAGCGGACGGAGATGCCAGATTTGTGGCGCTTGGATTGGGCGATGCCTTCAAAGCCGATTTCAAAGACATAGATGGGTTCCACCGATCGCACCGTTGCAAAGCCCTTCCAATGAACTTCTAAAGGAAAGGCGTTAACGGCTTAAAAGGGGTAGCCGAACTTACACCCTAGTCTACTAGCTTGCTTTTCTGATTAGCTTCACTTGTCACCATGACTCCAGAAGAGCCGCTAGAACTTTGCTAGTGGCGATCGCTGAAATGGATAGAAACGCGATCGTGCCAACAGCTACAGTCTTCAATCCATTCAATTTGTTCATGATTTTCTCCAATGGAACCGTTAAATACACTGCTAACGAATTGCTAGACAGCTTCAGCTTAAAACAAGAGCATGAAAACAGTATGAAATCGCACTTAGTCTTACCGCGTAAAGCTAAAGCGTCCATTCACCTTCTCGCCACCAATGTCAGACAGAATGGCGACTTTGTATGCTCCAGCAACCGTTCCAGGCATGATGGCAGTGTAGTGTTTTTCGCCAGCATCATATTTCATCGTTAGCGCTTGTTGAGTACTATCAGGTAGCTGCACTTGAGCCGTTACCTTGGCATTTGGGATGGCTTCATGGTTGTCGCCCTTCTGTAAAAAGAAGTCGATATGAGTGGCATCGGCTTCTTTTTCCGTCACCAGCTCCAAATGATAGGGACCAGATTCGACCACTTGTCCCCCCTGACCACCGTGATTGGCAGCGGTTTTAGAGGCAGATTCGCCGCCGCTCATGGCTGGAGAGGTCATTGCTGAGGGTTGGGTTGCAGGTGTAGCAGGACTGCTGGTGGGATTGGTCGCCTGGTTGCCACTGCTGCAAGCGCCTAGAAACAGAAGTCCCAGGCTAGCGATCGTCACTGTACTAAGGTTCAGTTGCATGATCATGCTCCTAATGAATCAACAAAATTGGTTTATCTGGTCTGTTGAGCATTGCCTGTCACTTTCTCCAAGCCTGACCTGACCGCCTTGCCGTTTTCTACGACTGCTGGCTTGGGAAACAGTTGCTTTCCGAACCTCGCGTACAAAGCGGGCAAGATGAGCAACGTCAAAGCTGTGGAGGTGAAGAGTCCGCCCAACACGACGATCGACAGAGGTTGCAGAATTTCCTTACCAGGTCCGCCTGCCACTACTAAAGGAGCTAGACCCAAAGCTGACGTGAATGCGGTCATGAGAATGGCGTTGAGCCGATCCATAGAGCCTTTGATCAGAACGTCTTGGAGCGGCATGCCTTCGGCAAATTTGGTGTTGTAGTTGTCTACCAGCAGCAAGCCATTGCGAGTGGCAACGCCAAACAACGTGACAAAGCCCACGAGTGAAGCGATCGACAGGATTCCACCTGTTAGCGCTACGGCAATTACACCGCCCACCAGCGCCAATGGCAAATTAATCATAATCGCGATCGTGGAAGGAATGGATTTGATCGAGAGATACATGATGATGGTGATGACCACGAAGGCGATCGCGCTGAAAACCAGAATGTTTTGGCTGGCGCGTTCTTCTGCTTCAAATTGTCCAGCGTACTGGATGTAGTAACCCGGTGGCACTTGCACCTGTTGCTTCACCTGTCTCTGAATGTCGTTCACCACCGATCGCAAGTCTCTGCTTTGGGCATTAGCCGCAACGACAATGAGGCGAGAGACATTTTCGCGGTTAATTGTATTGGGACCTGTGCCCTCTTGAATGGTTGCCACCTGTGCTAACGGAATTTTGTTGCCGCTGGGCGTATCCACAAAGAGATTGCCAATGGTGTCTAAACTTTGGCGGGCTTCAGGTTTGAGCCACACCACCAAGTCAAAGGTTTGCTGCTGCTCTAACACTTGCGAAACCACTCGTCCATTCAATGCCGTTTCAATCGTTTCTGAGAGTTGACCAATGGTTAAACCATAGCGGGCAGCGGCAGCGCGATCGAACTTGATTTGGATTTGCTCCACCGGGATTTGCGGTTCAAGTTGCAGATCCACAACGCCTAGAATGGACTGCATGACATCATTCACTTGCTGTCCCAGCGATCGCAGTTGCTCCAGGTCGGGGCCAAAGATTTTGACCGCGATCGCGCTTCTGACTCCCGACAGCACTTCATCCATCCGGTGGGAAATAAAGCCACCGACATTGGGCGCTGCTCCCGGCACGTTGCCAAACGCTTCGCGCACCTGTTCCACAGTCGCTTTGCGGTCTTTCATACCTGCTTCGCTCAACTCCACATCGAGGTGGGTTAGATTTACGCCTGCGGCATCAGCATCACCAACCGCCCGTCCTGAGCGCACCTGAATACTTTGAACATTGGGATTATCTTTCAGCTTATATTCCAGCACCGCTGCCGCACTGTTCGTCGCCTCTAGGGATGAACCGGGATAGAGGAGGAGGGTGTTGACCAGCGATTGCTCCTGAAACTCTGGCAGAAAGATACGCCCAAAGCTTGGCACAATAATCGTTGCAGCCACCAGGCTTGCCGCCGCAATGCCCAAGATGATGGTTGATCGCCGCATTGAGAACGTGAGTAGCGGCAGATAAAGGCGCTTGAAAAAGCGGGCAACCCAGGGTTCTCGTTCCGGCAGACGACCATAGGGCAGCAAAATCGCACAGAGCGCTGGCGTGACTGTCAGCGCAACAACGCTGGAGGCAAGCACCGCTGCCAAATAGCCTAGCCCCATGGGGATAAAAATGCTGCCTTCCACGCCTGTGAGCGCAAAAATGGGCGAGAACACCACAACGGTAATAATCGTGGCTCCAAATACCGAATCCCGCACTTCTTGACAGCCTTCAAACACCACATCTAGAACCGGCTTGGGCTTAGGAGCATAGTTGTTTTCTCGCAGGCAGCGGTAAACATTTTCGGCATCCACGATCGCGTCATCTACCGCTGAGCCAATGGCAACCGCTAATCCACCCAGAGTCATGGTGTTCAAACCCTGTCCGAGCCAATTCAGCGCCAGCACGCCAATCAACAAGGAAAGCGGCAACGCCACCAAACACACTACCAGGTTGCGCCAATTCATCAAGAATGGAATCAGGATTAGCGCCACGATGATGCTGCCTTCCACCAAGGCTTCGCGGACATTCTCGATCGACGCATCAATATAGGCTTCCTGGCGAAAGGTGGTAGTTACTTGAATGTCCTTCGGCAGGCTGGCTTTTACCTCCGCCATTGCCGCTTCTACAGCACGAGTAACGGTAGGAGTATCAGCAAGCGGCTGTTTGTTGACGATAATCGTGACGGCTTTCTCACCGTTGAGACTGGCATCACCCCGCTTGACTGCTGCCCCCAGCTTGACCGCTGCAACCTCCGTAATTCTGACTGGAGTGCCATTCCGAGCTGTAATCACCGATTGTCTCAGGGCTTCGATGTCTTCAATGCGTCCAATGCCTCGGATCAGCTTTTCTCGATCGGGCGTGATCAAATAGCCGCCGGGAGCATTTACATTCGCCGCTGCCACGGCTTCAGATACCTGTTGCAACGACACATTAAAGGCTTGCAGTTTCTCTGGCGCAACCAGCACCTGGTATTGACGCACATCGCCCCCAAAGACGATCGCTTGGGTAACGCCCGGTACTGCCAACAGCCGATTGGTGACTTGCCAATCCACAAGCCGCCGCACTTCCATCAAGTCGGTGGTTTTGGACGTGAAGGCGACCATGATAATCGTGCCAATTGGCGAACTAATCGGGGCAATCTGTGGCGTTTCCACACCTTCCGGCAGCTTGCTCTGGGCTGACTGTAAGCGCTCGGTGACAAGCTGTCTTGCCTGATAAATGTCTGTACCCCAACTGAAGACCACGCGCACTACCGAAATGCTGGCGGCGCTGGAAGAGCGTACCGCACTCACGCCCGGAGTACCATTAATCGCGCTTTCAATGGGTAACGTGACCAGTGATTCCACTTCTTCTGGAGCCAGTCCCGGTGCTTCGGTTTGAATTTCGACTTGCGGTGGCGCAAAGGTCGGAAACACATCCAGCGGCATTTGGATGATGGTGCGACCAATCCAAATTGTGAGGATGATCGCACCCAAGATGACTAGCCAGCGACGGGCGATCGACCATTTGATGATGGCACTCAGCATAAGAATTCACTCAACGTGGCTGGTGGGGGTGATTAGACTCAAACGACTGAGGAGTGAATGAAACAGGAGCCTCTGGATGGTTAACTCCGTTGCCGTTCGTAGAGCCATGCAAGGTAGGGGCGTGAGCAGAGGACGGTTTAAGAAGCGAATCATCAGCAGTTTCCTTGCCAAACAGCAACTGAAATTTAGACCAGCGCCTTCCACGCCATACCGCTCGCTTACTTGTTGTACCAGGCTTTGCGCCACTGCTTCATCTGGCTAATTTCTACGTTCTGGGACGTGATGATTTCTTTTGCCAGTTTTTGCATCTCTGAGCGCTTCGATTTGTGCAGGGCCGCTTCTGCCATGGTCACCGCGCCTGCATGATGCGGCAGCATGGCATTGAGGAAGCGCAAGTCAAAATTGGCATCTGCCGCGCCCAAAGCCATGTTCATCATCATGCTCTGCCTTTGGTCTTGAGACATGGGCATGGCATGTCCCCTTTGAGCGTTGTAAGCGATCAGCTCCTTACCCGCTTTGGGATACCA
>JACMKO010000427.1 GCA_014380065.1 Leptolyngbya sp. ES-bin-22
GAGACGATTGCTGTGAATGGTGCGTCTCATGTGGTAATGATTTCCCATCCGGATGCCGTCGCCAATCTCATCGAACACGCTGCGGCTGCGAAATAGAAGAGGAGATATCTATGGACACTGAATACTACGATGACATCATTATCGGCGGTGGCAAAGCCGGTAAAACATTGGCACCCGCATTAGTTGCGGTTGGACGTAAAACCGCTTTAGTAGAGCGTAGCTTGACTATGATTGGTGGCGGATGCATTAATGTCGCCTGCATTCCCACTAAAACAATGGTGGCAAGTGCGGAGGTAGTCAATACAGTCCGTAACTGTGCCACTTATGGTGTGAAAACCAATGCACCTACTGTTGATCTAGCAGCGGTGATCCAGCGGAAACAATCGGTGGTTCAATCGGCACGTGCAGCAAACTTGCACAATCTAGAAACCGCTCTGGGGCATAACCTGATCATTGGCACAGCACGTTTTGTCGCTCCCAAAACTATTGAAATAGCAACGACTGAGGGCAATACTCGACACCTCACCGCCGAACGGTTGTTTATCAATACAGGCACGCGACCGTTAATTCCATCTGTACCGGGGCTTAAAGAAACTGGGTTTCTAACGAACGAATCGATCATGGAACTGGAACAGTTGCCAGAGCATTTGATTGTGCTTGGCAGTGGTTACATTGGATTGGAGTTTGCTCAGATGTTCCGGCGCTTTGGCTCCCACGTCACGGTGATTGGACAAAGTGGGCAAATTCTATCACAACAAGATCCCGATATGGCGATCGCCGTGCAAACGCTCTTAGAACGAGACGGCATTGATTTTTTGCTTAAGTCGAAGGTGTTGAAAGTCGATCGCGCTGGCAATGAAACCATCCTACAAATCCAAGTAGGCGATCGTAAAATGAGCCTTCATGGTTCGCATTTGCTCGTTGCTGTAGGTCGTGCATCCACGACCGATACTTTGAATTTAGCTGCCGCTGGTGTAACGATGGATGCAAATGGCTTTATTCAAGTCAATGATCACCTGGAGACAAACATACCGGGAATTCGGGCGTTGGGCGATATCAATGGAGGACCGCAATATACCCATATCGCGCTCGACGATTATCGGATTGTTAAAGCGAATCTCATTGATGGTGGCAACCGTCACACGGGCGATCGCCTAATTCCATCTTGCTTGTTCATTGACCCAGAATTAGCGCAGGTAGGTCTAACCGAAACCGCCGCACGGCAACAAGGGTATGATATCCGCGTGGCAAAGCTGGATGCGTCCGCCATTCCTCGCGCCAGAACGCTTGGTCAAACTGATGGATTCCTCAAGGCGATCGTGGATGCTAAGACCGATCGAATTCTCGGTTGTTCATTACTGTGTCATGCCGCAGGTGAAATCATTTCAACGGTGCAGATGGTGATGCAAGCTCAAATGCCCTACATCGTCTTACGCGATGGCGTGTTGACTCATCCCACGATGACTGAAGGGTTAAATTTGCTGTTCTCAAAGTTGTAAAGCAACAAATGTAGACACCACGACTGTCTAACACTCACGTCCAAACTCAACAACCATAGAAATCGTCATCATGCACAAACTAGACGGAAAAATTGCTCTTGTCACTGGCGGCACTAGCGGCATTGGTCTTGCCACAGCCAAGCGCTTTGTCGCTGAAGGTGCCTACGTCTTCATCACGGGTCGTCGTCAGCCTGAACTTGATGCCGCTGTGAAAGAGATTGGTAAAAACGTCACGGGTGTTCAGAGCGATGCCTCCAAACTGGCAGACCTCGATCGCCTGTTTACGACAATTAAGCAAGAGCAAGGACATCTTGATGTGATCTTTGCCAATGCGGGTGGTGGCGAAATCGCTCTACTCGGAGCAATCACCGAGGAACACTTTGACAAAACGTTCAATACCAACGTTAAAGGTCTGCTGTTCACTGTGCAAAAGGCGCTACCGCTGCTGCCAGATGGTGCTTCCATCATTCTGAACGCCTCGATTACTTCCATCAAGGGCACTCCAGCTTTCAGCGTTTACAGCGCCACCAAAGCCGCCGTGCGATCGTTTGCCCGCAACTGGGCACTCGACCTCAAAGAACGCCAGATTCGGGTGAACGCCATCAGTCCTGGCGTGGTTCCAACTCCTGGTTAAGATCACTTGGGACTGAGTGCTGAGCAGTTGCAGGCATTCGTGGATAGCCAAGCCGTCACTATCCCCCTGGGAAGAGTGGGTACGCCCGATGAAATTGCCAAAGCCGTGGTCTTTCTCGCGTCAGACGACAGCAGCTTTGTGAACGGCATTGAGCTATTTGTCGATGGCGGTATGGCACAGATCTGAAGCGCCGAAAAATATCCATCACTAAAATCATCAAAGCATCCATTGTTATGACTGCAAAGAATGGCATTATCAACCAGCCTAGCCCCTATTCGGTGCCTGAAACGATCGATCGTTTAGCCGCCATCCTTCAAGCAAAAGGCATCACCATTTTTGCCCGCCTTGATCAACGAGTGGAAGCCGAAAAAGTTGGATTAAATCTGCGTCCAACGCAATTGTTATTGTTTGGTAGCCCGCAAGCCGGAACGCCGCTTATGGTCGCAGAACCGACGATCGCCCTGGATTTGCCCCTGAAAGTGCTAGCATGGGAAGCGGCGGATGGCAGGGTGTGGCTGAGTTACAACGATCCCCTCTACTTAAAACAGCGGTTCTCGCTCTCGGATGAGTTGGTGAAGAACATTGATGTCATTGCACCGCTAATCCATCAAGCATTCCTTTAGATATCTACTTACTGGAACTGACCATCATGACTGACTACACCCCGATCGCCACAACTGCCTCCACCCAGAGCGCCAAGGACATTCGCGGACCGTCACCGTTGGTCGCGATCGAAAACGAAGCACCGCCCAAGCTAATTGTCGATCCACCGCTTGCCGAACCGCTGTCTCAGGGTCGCGTCTTCATCCAGTACCGGACGGAGAACCTGCGCGTATTGCCAGTGTTCGGCAAAGGTGCCCTCGACGTATCGCCGCGCATCGGTCATATCCATATTACCGTCGATGATGCGCCCTGGCACTTTGTCGATGCCAGCGGCGAAACGATCATCCTGGTCGGTCTGGAACCTGGTCTGCACAAAGTGCTGATCGAACTAGCCGACCCTACACACAAAGTCATCACCAGCGAAACAGTGACGTTTACGCTGCCTGAGCTGAAGCGATGAGTCGTGCCCCAATCTTGCAGGCGATCTTCGCACTTAACATGAAGATCTCGCACCATCGCTGGATAAGCATCTCCAAATCAGCTATCAGCTATGGTAGACCACAACCCAAAACTCCGGACTTATCCTTGGTTGAGGAACAAAGCCAATTACAAGTTTTTGTGTCCCTAACAACGCCCATACTCCTGACTACCGTGATATATCTGTGAGCATTAAAGGTTGTCTGTGGCGGGTAGTGGGCAGCGTTAGCTGACTTCGCATAAGAAGTTCCTACATCAGTCCTTTGAGGTTGTTTATGTGGCTGAAATTATCTAGGAAGCAATTCTCTCAGGGGAGGCTTCGCCACTGCTGGGGATAGTTATTGAGTGGAGATCGCCATTGGTAAATGACACATCGTTACTGCATGGCTGCTACAACGTCGTCTGTAGACAAGACGGCGTTGGCGATAAACCCAAAGTTAATCAGTGCCGCCTTGTAACCATCCCCTAGCTCTGGATGGCGCGGGGCAGCCGTGGCATCCTTGACAACAAGCACCTCAAAGCCCTGTTCAATTAAATCGCGCAGATGCGCTTCC
>JACMKO010000428.1 GCA_014380065.1 Leptolyngbya sp. ES-bin-22
CAGCACCGGAGATGATGTTGTTACCGTACATCAGGGAGCCAGCAACGGGCTCGCGGATGCCATCAATGTCCACAGGGGGAGCCGCAATGAAGGCGATGATGAAGCAGATGGTCGCCGACAGCAGGGTGGGCACCATCAGGACGCCGAACCAGCCCACATACAGCCGGTTGTCGGTGCTGGTCACCCAGTTGCAAAACTGGTCCCATACGTTGACGCTCTCGCGTCTCTGTAGAGTTGTAGTCATGGTAATTATGATTGCTTGGTGTATAAATGTGAAGGGTTGCTTTCAATCCCCTACACATGAATGTAGCAAAGTTAAAAGCTTTTGTAAAGCGATTGTTACGAGGACTTCTCTGATACTGAGCAAATAGCGCTCAAACCTCGCCAAAGCCTTTTGTGAGCGTTCCAATCAGCATTCAGGACTGTTTCACGGCTGCCCACGTGTAGATGATTTGACTTTCAAGGCTATGACTTATGAAATAGGACTGTATGGTGTTGGGTTGAGAACTACAAACAGCAAAAAGCCACCTCAGAAACAGCCTTTCAAGGCGTGCTGAGGTGGCTCTTGCTGATCACTTAGATGTAGCATTCTCAAACGCATCGAATCTATTCAGGATGCAAAAGCGCTTGAACCCGCGTACTGCTGGAACTAATGAAAACTTTCTGAAATGACTGCTGGTCTGTACTCAGATGGCTTGATCTTGTGCTTCACCAGGTTTGCTAACTCCTGAAGTTGGCTGATGGCTTCTGCACCTTCTAACTTCATTAGCTCTCGATCGTCTCGCATTTCAGTCCAAGTAATGCCGTAGTCAGAAACCAGAAAGCGGATGAGGTGGCTATCTGCCAAGCTCACCATAAAAGATGCACTATTCATCTGTCCGCCACAGGTATAGCAAGACGCTAGATATCCCTGACGCTCTAGCACGATTGCAAGCGCTTGAAGATTCATTACAAGATCTTGAACGAACTGACGGTGTTGTTCTGCAAGTCTTAGGAACACAATTGCCCTCCAATCACCACATCTAATCTTATACCCTTTTATACTTTCTTAAGAATTTCGGTCTTTGATAAAATTATGAAAAATGACTCACTCTGCCTAGAGACAGCACCTTAATATGGTTATACTTTCATTCTCAAGGCTAGCTAAGCGACCACTAAAGAAAGTATCTAGAAAGACAGTCGTCTAAAAATTTACGTTCTTTAGCCTTAATAAGCTGCTGCCTTTAGCACTGTGTATCTAAAACGCACTGCTAAAAACAAATCACTACTATGGTGTGTGACTTAGCTGATGAGAGAAAGTTCCCATGTTTTGGCTAATGTAACAAACAATTGCTTATAGTCGCAACCGCTCACTAATCTACCTGCCACCAGCCAAATGCCGGACCAACGAGACGAGTCGTAACCCAGACAACAGCAAGCGCCCCGATGCCTATCCAGGCACCTTTTGTGGATAGTTGAACAAACTGACTTGCCTGCGTTTTCGTAATTGGCACCCACGGAAGAATATTGGTTTCTTGCCCGTACTTTTCTCCCAACGTTTCCTTTCGTCGCTTTGATTCACCCATGGCTTCTAATGGCATACGATACTCAACTATTCAATTTTAGTTGAAAGACTACACATTGCTATGAGAACTCACGCATGAATCAGCCTGCACCCTTTTCTTGCATACCCAAGGCTTCAGTTCCTCTCTCAAACTTAGGAGAAGAGGCGCTGGGAGATGAAGACCTCTAGCCTTCGCGCAGGAGCTGTATTGATGCCTCTGAAGCTTCAGTCCAGTACTAAGTAGTCAGGCTGATCGAACATGTTGGGATCGAGATAATTGAGGCGTACTACAGGCTGAAGTGCGTTGAGAACCTGCTGTCCATAGTTGCGATGGACGATACGACTGTCCAGCAGCGCAACGATGCCCTGATGATCCCGCACGGGTGCGATCGCTCGCTGTAGTTCTGCCAGCGCTTCGGGAAGGAGGTAGAGTCGAAACCAGTCTTGCCGTAGTTTTTTGTAGTGAGCGACGCGTCCGGCAACTAGAGGATTTTCGAGCGACGGTATGGGCAGCGTTGCGATCGCGAGCAAATGAGGAGCAGGGAGAACGGCTTGATGCTGTCGCCAGAACTCCCAACCAGTCACCAATACAGCGTTATCATCCAAGCAGGTGCGTTCGACCTGCACTCTTGAACCAAACTCTGCTGCTAGGACTGACCCAACTTGAGCTTTGAGTGGAACGTCATCGACCAGCAAAACTGTCAGCCCTTGAATGCCGACGCTAACCCGGAGCAAGGAGTGCATCTCTCGAATGAGCGCCCACTGAAACTCTGGCGTATTTGGCATCGGCAGTCGCTCAGGCAAGTAAAGCTGAATGAGTTCATCCTGGCGATCGGGCGTAAACTTTAAGCACGTTAAGTCATCCAACCCCAGCCGTTGACGGTAGACCGTTGCTTCCGCATCAACGTCTAACGCGCCACCGATCAGGACGACCGATTGCTGTGACCAGAGTGGGGCTAACGCGGGTGCGACTGTAACAGGACCACAATGGAGGGAGAACTGCCCTTGACGGCGCGAAATGTCTGCCCAGACAAGCTGGTTGTCAAGCTGAAAAGCCTTACTGAATCTACCCCAAGCCGTCGGCAGCGAATGCGTCTCTGGGGTAGGATCGGAGTGCTGTAGCTCCTGAAAGAGCGCTGCCAGCACCTTTTGTTCAAAAAGCTCTAGTAAGCAGCAATCGTAAGGGTTGGCTGGGCGTTGAAAGATTGATTTTGTCAGTTGGACGCGGGTATCGCGAATCGTGTCAGCATGGCTGGGACACGCTAGCATCAGCGCATCCCAGTCTCCTGGCTGTATATGCGTTGTGAGTTGAGCGAATGCCCACGCTTCTAAATCGTCAACGCCATCAAAAATGGTTGGCATACCATCTGGAAAGCGCCCGTGCTGATATAGCCGATCGCTCAGCCAGGCTTCTGGAGTGGTCAGCAGCAAGCCTTGAAAGTCCGGGCTGGGAATGCGATCGCCTGTGCGAATTGCTTTTGACGTTTGAATACAGGTGCGCAGTTGCGGAATTTCGACCATCAGCAATCGCTGTTGTACGGCTTCTGTCGCAACTAAGACAATCGGTTCCTGCCACATGAGCATTGGAACCAGGTAACTAAGCCTGTAACGTCCGTGATACCGAGAAAGCGCATCGGTCTGCATGAGCGCGCTGCGTCCCAAGCGCAAGGCACGCGCCACCAACCGTGCCATCGTTAGATGATGAGACCAGTAGGGCTTCCCTTGCTCTCGTAGGAAAGCTCGGAGTTGCTGGTGGGCTTCGACCTCAATCACGAATCTTAAGCTCTCTCAGGTTGGGTGATTTCATTTTGACACAGATGTTTGGGCTGTCTCTAAAGGATAGGATGCCATGACTCAGCCTATCGCCACCGCAGTTGTTTTGGCAGCACTCATCTAGACAAAATTCACTCCGGCTGCCTGGATTGCCGTTGCCACGATTCCCGCTCTGATCTCTCTGTGTCTTACGGTTCGCTGCCATGATGAATTTGTGGCAAACCGTCTTAGCGTTCAGGCGCTAGCGCCCCGAAGCGACATGCCGCGATCGTTGGCATCACCTAGCCTGCGATCGTGGCTATGGGTTAGCTGCACCAGGGCAATGTAAGGCATTAGGCGATGCCCGCAGCATCGTGGATGAAGTGGTCGTCCTTACAGATCTAAATCTGTCACTGCACCGACGCTGCTGGAGGAGACGAGTTTGGCATACTTTGCCAGCACTCCTGTTGTGTAGCGAGGTTTGGGCGGTTGCCACTGGGCACGACGGCGATCGAGTTCGGAATCTGTAACATTTAGTTGCAGCAGACGGGCATGGGCATCGATCGTGATGAAATCGCCTTCTTGGACGAGCGCGATCGTGCCGCCCACGTAAGCTTCGGGTGCAACGTGACCCACTACCATGCCGTAGGTGCCGCCAGAGAAGCGTCCATCGGTAATCAGACCGACTGCATCGCCTAAGCCTGCACCGATGATAGCGGAGGTTGGAGCTAGCATTTCGCGCATTCCGGGTCCACCTTTGGGTCCCTCATAGCGAATGACAAGAATATCACCGGCGCTGATTTTGCCTGCCAGAATCGCTTCGAGACAGGCTTCTTCGGATTCAAACACCCGAGCGGGTCCAGTGATTTGAGGATTTTTGACCCCCGTGATTTTGGCAACGGCTCCTTCGCTTGCCAGGTTGCCGCGCAGAATTGCCAGGTGACCTTGCGCGTACATCGGCTTGTCCCAAGGACGAATCACATCCTGATCAGCGCAAGGCGCGGTGGGAATGTCTTTGAGCACTTCGGCAACGGTCTGTCCGGTAATCGTCAGGCAATCGCCATGCAGTAAACCGTGTGCCAGCAGCATTTTCATGACTTGTGGGATGCCGCCTGCTTTGTGCAAATCAGTGGCAACGTAGCGACCGGAGGGCTTGAGGTCGCAGATCACAGGGACGCGACCGCGAATGGTTTCAAAGTCGTCGAGGGTGAGGGGCACATTGGCAGCATGGGCGATCGCCAGAAAGTGCAGCACCGCATTGGTGGAGCCACCGACCGCCATGATGACCGCGATCGCGTTCTCAATGGACTGCCGGGTGATAATCTGACGCGGTAAACGCTGATGACGAATCGCATCCAGCAGCGCGACAGCAGACTTCTCAGCGCTGTCGGCTTTTTCCGCATCTTCGGCTGCCATTGTGGAGGAATACATCAAGCTCATGCCCATTGCTTCAAACGCAGATGACATCGTATTGGCAGTAAACATCCCGCCGCAGGAACCCACACCCGGACAGGCGTTGCGCTCGACTGCCAACAGTTCAGTCTCAGGAATTTTGCCAGCGCTATGTTGACCGACGGCTTCAAAGGCACTGACGACCGTGAGATCGCACCCGTTAAAGTGTCCGGGCTTGATCGTGCCGCCATAGACAAAGATGGC
>JACMKO010000429.1 GCA_014380065.1 Leptolyngbya sp. ES-bin-22
ATTGGGAGGCTCAACCACGTTTTTTTTCCTCGGACAATTTCTCTCTCCGTTGGTCAGTCAGCCGTTAAGTAAAGTGGTTGGTTTAAGCACAACCTACGCCCTTGCAGGAGGATGGATGCTGGTTTGTGGCTTGGTTCTCATGGCTCTACAGCGCCCAATTTGCAAGCTGATTGCTACAAAAACCGCGTGAGCTTTAAGTTTGTGTGCTGATTGCCTGACAAATCTTTCAGCGATCGCCTGCCCCGCCCTGCACTGAAAGTGCGGGCTAACAGCAGTAAGTCCTCTCAAGAGGACTGCAAGGGTCTTTCAACCCGTTTTAACGGGTTTGAAACCGTTAGCCCGGCTTTTAATCACGGGCGGGTCAGCAACGGAGCCATCAGCCTTTCAGGACTTTTGTCAGTCAATCAGGGGTGTTACTAAAAACTGCTGACATCTTGAGCCTGCCCACACTGTCTACAGTGCGGCAAATGTTTATAAGTCAGCTCGTGACAGGTTTGGCACTCTATGCATTGATCGTAACCACAGTGTGGGCAGTAGCTATCGTGGTGACGAATTGCCTTGGCACATCGAATGCAGCGGGATTTCTGCACTCTGCTAGCTGCCTGCCCTTTAGGGTTAAAAACAATCCGTTGAAAAAACTTAATTAGCACAAACCCCACTAAAGGAATGAGCAAGATATAGAGATAGCTAACTAGAAAAAGTAGTCCGCTAAAAAGGACACTGAGCAGATCGAAAACAAATTGAAAGACGACCCCCACTTGAAGAAACTCAAAAACCTTAAAAATCAGAGGAATGAAGAAGATGACTAGCAAATGCCAGCTAATCAGAGCAACAAGACCATAGCCTTTTCGTTGCGCAAATTTGTGCATTGCTAGAGCAGCAAGAATGAGCGGTAGAAGAAAGAGAGCCTGAAACGCAAATTGAAGGCTAGGATACCAAAAGGACGCTTGCTGATAGCCTTTTTCAACATCTTTAAATTTTTCGTTATCTCTAAGTATTGTTATTAGAGCAGCGCTTTCTGGCTTTGTAAGCAGCTCTTTTTTGAGCTTGGAAACCTCGTTCCCAAGCATAGAGATAGTACTGCTATTTTGCTCTAACGCTTGTTTGGCTTTCTCAGCACCGACAGCATTGATCGATTGCTCGCGAGACTGTCCAGCAATCTTTTCTAGAAGCGTTGAGTCATACTGATTGCGAATGGTGCGATTCGTTTGCTCTAGCGCACCGATTTTGGTTTGTTTTTGATCGATCGCCTTCAAAAGCTGCCGATTTTCAGCCTTATTGATGTTGTCTTTGGTCGTAGCATAATTCAGACACGTTTCCGAAACGCTGCCGAGATGCTCTTGCCCGTCTTGTTGATACGTTTCTCGAAATCCAGGCTGATTTGGGACGTAATTAGACGGTAATGCAAGCCGAATGATGTCATAGTCTTTGTCTCCAGTAGTCTGTGTACGGTAGTTTTGCCACTCCGAATAACATGGATACGCTTGAGTTGGATTGATATGCCATCGACTAATATCATCCAATCCCGTAAAAACGTTCACTAAGATAAAGATGTCGATGAGAACAATCACAATCAGGCTAACTTTATTCAGCGGTTCGTTATTAACAGTTCTCGACTTGCTAAAGAAGCCGTTTAGCAATCGCCGAAGCCTAGAAAACATGGCGTTTAATCCTTCTGTCAAAATAATTTATACAACTGTTTGAGTGCTGGTTGATTGACAAATCTTTCTGCGATCGCCCTGATCCGCCCTGCAATGAATGGTGGGCTAACAGCACAAAGTCCTCTGTAGGCTTTTGCGTCACGAGCGGGTGAGCCGCAGAGCCATTAGCCTTTCAGGGCTTTTGTCAGTGAATGAGGTTTGAGAGACTAAACTTCATTCAGCGTCCTGACTCAAACTAAAATGCATACACTAGACGCTCCTGTTAGCTTGATTACGGCGCAAGATCTTCAAGATCCTCATAGATGCGTTAGCGTAGACGATTTAAGGTCGATTGAACTAAGCTCATTGAACAGCGAAACGAGCGATCGCTAATCAAAGCTCCAGACAAGTTTGGTGAGTTTCCGAAAACAAGAACCAAAAATTTACACTTGTGGCATGGTAAACACATAGCGACAAACTTTTCATCTAAAATCAAGCTGAAAGTATTATCCCCTCTATTCCCTTCCCATGCTCACGTCTACGGATTTTAGCGGACTGCTCAATCAGCGTTTTTTCAACAATTTCTTGCCCATTCCCGCTACAAACTCGTTGGCAAAGGGCATGATCACGCCCAACTTTGAGTTGCCGGATGTCACCAATGGACGATCGATCACGCTGACCGATTTTCGTCGTCGTAGACCCGTTGTCCTGGCATTTACGCGTATCTTCACCGAAAAGCAATACTGCCCGTTTTGCTTTCCACACATCAAGGCGCTGAATGCGCAGTACGAAGCGTTTCTCGATCGCGATGTCGAACTTCTGATGCTTACCAGCACTGACCCACGCCAAAGCAAAACGGTGATCCAGGATCTAGGTTTGAAAATGCCTCTTTTGAGTGATCCATCCTACGAGTCCTTTCGTGCTTACCAGACTGGGCAGGCACTTGGTGCGCCACTCCCTGCCCAATTTGTGTTGAACAAGGTAGGACAACTGCGCTATAAACACCTGTTCTCGTTCCTGGATCACAACGCTAGCGTCGAGACGTTGCTAAACGCGGTCGATCGACTGTAAGAAGGGAAGTCATTGGAATCATTGTCTTGAGCATGGAGTTAGCTGATCGTTAACCCAAGGTGAGTGGTAATCCCCTGCAAACGCTAGACGGGCAAATAGCGTCGATACAGCCTCAGCCAACGTAGTAACCGCAGCCATACTTTCGCGGGCTGGTCAAAAAAAGTGAAAATGTCGCCAAAGCCCATGTTTGTTTTCTGCTGGTGCAGCCAGTGCTGTTCGGGTGTGGTGATGAAGAGACCACTGTAGATTCGACGTTTCTGTTACAGATCTTCACGGGAAAATGACAAAATCACCTCGGCGCTAGTCTGCGGTCGTTCCAGGTGAGGCGTATGTCCAGACTGTTTGATCCAGGTCAGTTGACTGTTTGCAATCGTCCGCTCAAACTTACCAGCATCTTCAACTCCCAGCACATCATCATGCTCTCACCAAAGAACTAAAGTTGGATGGGAGATCTGAGCCATTCTCTGGCTCAAATTGGCATAACCACCGCTTTTGGTGAAGCTGATGATGGACTCGTCCCAACCCGGCATTGCCTGATGCAATAAAGAACACCGAATGGCATCAATCAGCGTTAAGTTAGGCGGGGCGATCGCGGCTAATGCCTGCAAAGCAGCTCGTTTACGAACCACCAACCACCGTGCCGCCCAATAATCAACAGGCGGAAAAAGCAACCGCCCGATCGGAAAACTCCCTGAAAAGCCTACGCTGTCAATTAACACCAAGCGGCTGACACAGTGCGGGTATGTCAGCGCAAAGTCGATCGCGACCGCGCCGCCCAGCGATGCACCTACGAGGACGATCGGTCGATTAAACAACTGTTGCCAAACATCATAGAGATGTTGCTTGATTGTCGCAGGGTTCACCGCTATCTCTGGCAGGCGCTCTGTAAAACCAAACCCCAATAAGTCAACTGCCCATACCTCATGCTGCTCTGCTAACAACGGTAAAAGGTAGCGAAACTCCAGCAACGAACTGTCAAAGCCGTGCAGCAGCAGCACTGGCGACCCACTGCCTTGTTTAACATAAGCCGTTTCTATTGCTTGGCGAGGGAGCGACGTGAGGATTGCCTGACGTTTGATGCGTCTGATGATCGCGATCGAGGCTGCTTCCGTCAGCAACTCCGCTTCAGACGGCATAAAATCAAGAGACATAGACCAAACTCTGGATGTACAAATTCTGCAACCAGGAGTGTGACGCACACAATGACAACACTACCAGATGTAATCCGACAGAGCGACTTGCTCAACCAGTTGATACTCGATCGCACCACGATGGAAGCATTGGGGCGAGTCGAGGTGATGTGGATGTATCCCTCTGCTCATAAGGTTCTAGGGTTTGTTTGCAAAGCGGGTGCGTTTGGAGCCAAAAAAACAGCGTTCAAGCTCTCTCAAATTAGCACTCTAGGATCTAATGGGATCTTGACCCATAGTCAGCCGGAAGAAACGGATGCAACCAAAGTGCGTCAACTGGAATCCTTGCTCAATTGCGAGGTTTGGAGCGATGTCGGCAACAAAATTGGCAAAATTACCGACTATCTTTTGAACCTGAAGACGGGTATCATCACACACTATTTAGTCGCTTCCAGTGGGTGGGCTGGTATCGCAGGCGATCTCTACCAACTGCCACCGACACAAGTGCTCAGCATTGGACGAAAACGGGTACTGGTGACCGAGGCGACGGCTCAAACCTTGGCGGTCTATCAGAGCGGCATTAAGCAAACGTTGGCAAACGCCACAGCAGTACTCAAAGAAGACTACAGTCAGGCAACTGACGAGTTACGATCGCTCTCAAAGCAAGCGCAAGCCGCCACCGAACAGGCAAAAGGGCGTTTTCAATCTCTGACAGGACAGTTGAAGGAACGGGCGCGATCGTTTTCCCAGCAGGCACAAGAAACAATTCAAACCATTAACGAGCAACTCCAGGAAGACGCACAAGCGATCGTTGAGCAGGCGAAAGAGAACAGCCAAAACCTTACTGAGCGCATGAAAGAGCGCACCCAGACTTTTGGTGAGCAGTTTGAAGATGGCATCCACATACTGAGTGAGCAGGTCGAAGATGGCATCCAAACGTTAACCGTGACGGCGAAAGAAATCCTCGAACCCACAACAGCAGATAGCCCTGCTCCGTTACGACCTTCGCCACTCCAGTCC
Source organism: Leptolyngbya sp. ES-bin-22 (assembly GCA_014380065.1). Classification (GTDB taxonomy): domain Bacteria; phylum Cyanobacteriota; class Cyanobacteriia; order Leptolyngbyales; family Leptolyngbyaceae; genus Stenomitos. The sequence goes on from JACMKO010000429.1 coordinate 4,862, forward strand.
CCAGATTCTTCAGATGCAGCCAGCGCAGCAACGAGTCCTAAAGCCACCCATCCTGCCAGGACAAGTTCGATTGATGACGAACCCTGGATCGACGATGAACCCTGGATTGAGGAGACGATCGCCACTCCAATGCCCGCGATCGAGTTACCACCAAGCAACACCTCTATTCATCCCTCAAAACCCGATCCAGAGACAACCGAGCCAGATGACGACGAACCCTGGATCTAACGGTGAGAGCATTAGTTACCAAGGCGACCGCCCAAACTGCCTCTCAGCGCACTCAAATACGTCTGTAGTTGCCCCGCCAAAACTTGGACATTTGGCTCTTTGAGGATACCCAGGTGATCGCCAGGCACATCGAAAATTTGCAAGTCACCAGTCGTCAGCGCTGCCCAACCCATGTTGCGATTGTCCTCTTTAAATTCATCCCGTTCTACAGCGCGGAATAATACCAATTGACCAGCATATGGCTTTGGTAAGTAAGACTGAATTGCCTGGTGGCGAATCCCGCCGAGCAACACTTGGCTTACGGCTTCAGACCATAGCTGTGGCATATGCCCTTCAAGCGATAGCCGCTGACAGATTTTGTAGAGGCGAACCTTAGCCTGAAGTTGTAGCTCCTCCAAGCTCTTTTGTAGTGAGTGCCAAAGATAAGGAAGCCCCCGTTTGAGTAGTAACTGATGGTGCAACATCAGGCGTTGGATGAATGGTATCTTCACCTCGCTATTGGGAGCCCACGAATCTAATAACCCCACCAGAGCAACCTCTTCCCCCTCGTCTCTTAATTGCTGAGCCATCTCAAAGGCAACAACCCCTCCAAAACTCGCTCCTGCCAGATAGTAAGGACCATGCGGTCGCAGCGTACGAATCGCTTTCAGATAGCGGGCAGCAATTTTAGGCACGCTAGAAAAGGTGGCAGCCAGCTCCTTCGTAATGCCTGGTTTCAGAAGATCCACTTCCTCTTGTAAATAAACCCCATAAACAGGTTGATCCACGTCAAGTTGATCCACGAAATCTCGGTAAAGCAAAATGCCATAGATACAGAACAAAGGAGGTTTATGACCACCAGGTCTGAGTGGCACTAAATCGCCCACGATCGTATCGGTTTCTGCATCGCGGAGAATGTTCGCCATCTCCTTCACAGTCGGTGATTGCAAGAGTGTTGTAATCGGAAGGTTTTTGCCAAACAGTTTTTCAACCTGAGACCAGACACGCACGGCTGACAAAGAGTGTCCACCAAGGTCAAAGAAGTTATCGTGAATACCGATCGGCTTGACGTTCAAAACGTTCTGCCAAATCTCGGTTAACTGCCGCTCTAGCTCATCTCTCGGTGCAACAAACGAGTTGGCTGCCGTTTCCGAAGTTCCCGTTTCCGTTTGAGAAGCAAGCAATGCCTGACGATCGTCCGCAAACACTTGTTCGGGGGTGGGCAATGCCTTGCGATCGAGCTTGCCATTCGCTGTAATTGGCAACTCATCCAACATAACGATCGCAGACGGCACCATGTACTCTGGCAGTTTCTCTTTCAAGTAGCGGCGCAGTTCACTAATTGTGGGTGCAGGCTGCTGACGGGGCACGATGTAAGCAACTAGGCGCTTATCACCAGGCTGATCCTCCCGTGCCATGACGACAGACACTCGAATCGCCTCGTGCTGAGCAAGTACCGCTTCAATTTCGCCCAACTCAATGCGAAAGCCCCGAATCTTTACCTGATGGTCAATACGACCCAGAAACTCAATGTTGCCATCGGGAAAAAAGCGCGCGCGATCGCCTGTTCGATAAAGCCGTGCGTTGGCTGCCTGATTGATCGGATGTGGGATAAAGCGCTCTGCTGTTTTGACGGGATCAGTGTAACCGGATGCCAGACATTCACCGCCAATATAGAGTTCTCCAGTCACTCCGATCGGGCAGGGTTGCAAGCGCGCATCTAAAACATAGTACTGAGCATTCTGAATGGGCTTGCCATAAGGAATGCTTGTCCATTGAGGATCGATGCGATCGATGCGATAAGCGTTTGACCAGACGGTCGCTTCTGTCGCCCCTCCGAGCGAAATTACCTCTACGCCAGGAAACGTGGCTTTCACCGCGTCGGGTAGCGTCACTGGAATCCAGTCGCCACTCATGAAGACAAGGCGCAATTGGTTTTGTTGCTCGGCTCCTTGAACGGTAGAGAAAAACGGCGCTAGCTGTTGCAGGGCGGGGGGAGCAGAATCCCAAAAGGTGATTGGCTCCTGACAAATAATTTTTAGTAGTGTGGTTGGGTTACGCACAGCTTCGCTAGAAACGACTCGAATTGAGCCGCCCGCTGCCAAGAGTCCAAAAATGTCATACACGGACAGGTCAAAGCAGAGAGAGGTAATGAACAACACTCGATCGGACGGGCTTATATTAAAGGTGCGGTTAACCCATTCAATCAAATTGATCACAGGCTGATGGCGGACAACGACCCCTTTAGGTGTTCCCGTCGAACCCGAAGTAAAGATCACGTAGGCAGTATCATCCGGGCTACTTTGCCGGGACAGATTTCCTTGCGATTGCTGGGCAAGATGAGGCTGCTGCCATACGTGTAGACCTGTTTGGGAGCGCTGGTTTAACGTGCAATCAGCAGGTGCTTCGATCGCAGCGACATCCAAGCAGACCAAATGCTCTAGTTGAGGGAGTTGTGGCTTGAGCGCTTCAAACGTTGTTTGATGTACGGGTTGCGTGATGACCCATCGGACATCGAGCGAGTCTAGAATCCACTGTACTCGCGCTGCGGGGAAGGTTGGCTCCAGGGGTACATAGGCTCCTCCCGCTTTCAGTATTCCCAACAGGGCTGGAATCATCTCCAAGCCCCGGTTCAAGTAAACGCCGACAAAGGTGCCAGAGCCTACACCTAAAGCTTTAAGATGATGCGCAATTTGGTTCGCGTAGTGGTTGACATCACCATAGGTAAGCTGTTGGTTTTCGTAAACGACAGCGATCGCGCCAGGGTTACGCTGCACTTGCGCTTCAAATAATTCATGCAGACAGACATCTTGATCATAAGCCGCCGCTGTGTCGTTCCATGCCACCAGCAGTTGATGTCGTTCAGCTTCCGTCACCCACGCTAACTCTGCCAGCGATCGCTCTGGATTAGCGATCATTTCTGTCAGCAACGTTTGGAGATGCCCCAGTAAACGAGTGATGGCTGCCTGGTCAAACCGAGATCGATCGTAGGAGATTTTTAGGGACAGTTCTGCGTCCAAGCAAGCAAGCAGCACCAATGGAAAGGTTGGTTGCTCATGCAGTTGAAAGTCTCGGTGCTGCCAATCGCCGCCCTGCTGTTGCAGCTTTGTGTTCAGCAGGTAATTTTCAAACACGACAATGCTCTCAAACAGAGGGATGTTGGAGGGCACATCACTCCATCCCCGCACATCGAGCAGGGGCGTGTGTTCGTAATCACGGACGGCGACATGCTGCGATCGCAAGTCTTTCAACCAGGGCAGTAAGGGTGCCTCAGCAGGAACCTGAACTCTCACTGGTAGCGTATTAATTAGCAGCCCGATCATCGACTCCGTGCCTTCCAGGGTCGTTCGACGACAGGCTCTGATGGCTCCAAAAACTACATCGTCCTCGCCACTATAGCGACTCAAAAGCAGCGCCCAGGCACCTTGAACGAGCGTGTTGGGCGTGATGTCGTGTTGCTTGGCAAGAGACTGTAGTGCAGTCGTCAATACGGTCGAGAGGCGAATTTCCTCTGCTCCATGTTCTCCTCGCTCCAGCAAGTGGCTAGAAGCCTGGATTGTAAGCAGAGGCGTGGGTGTAGAAAAGCCTTTAAGCAAGTGCTGCCAGAAGTCTTTTGCCTCAGAGCTATCCTGCTGCTGGAGCCACTCAATGTAGTCTTGATAGGGACGAGAGGTTGGCAGCGATACACCCTGACCCTGACGGATAGCCTGATAGCAGTCAAAGATTTCTTGCAGCAGCAGCACGAAGGAACGTCCATCCAACAGGATGTGATGAAACGTCCAAATCAAACGATACTCAGCGTCAGCCAGCCGAAACAGGGCAAGCCGCATGAGGGGAGCATAAGTTAGATCAAAACCGCGTTGGCGATCGGCTTGTAGATGGCTGATGTGGCGATCGCATTGCTCTATAGGAGATAGGTTTCGCCAATCATGTTGTGCTAGCGGTAACGGGACGTTCTGATAAACCTCTTGCAGTGGCTGATCTAGACCATCCCATTTGAAGCTGGTTCTTAGAATGGGATGTTGCGCTACGACCGTCTCCCAAGCTTGAATCAATGATTTAACGTCAAGGTCTTCCTGCAACGTACAAACTATCTGCTCAATATCGGCTCCAGATTGCGGTTCAAGCAGACCATGAAACAGCATACCCAGTTGGATTGGGGAGAGTGGGTATGAAGCTTCCATGCTCTTAAACGCCTTTGCTGGAGGTGCATTGTCTAAAACTTTCTTCAGATAGTCCGTAATTGCGCCTGCTTGCTCGGTCTTTAAACCCGTTGCCATCTTAGTTGGCTGTAACGATTCAAGAAGATTGAAGACCATTGTAATAACGTCCGTAAAACTTTCTGATGCAATGAACCACAAAAGAACATTGCCTAAAGCCTTCTGATGATGACTTACGATGAATGAGTGAATTGGGAGCTAAGACTACTGCTTTAAGCTATCGCTGTAAAAGGTTCTCACGCAGCAAGGG
>JACMKO010000430.1 GCA_014380065.1 Leptolyngbya sp. ES-bin-22
AGGCAGATAGGGGGCAAGACAGTCCCACTGGTCCTCGCTCAGGTCTGTGTCGTATGCTAGTCGTGTCATTGGGGGTCTCAGATCGACCCCTTTACTCTACATGACTGACTTTTCAAACAGGTTCTAAGACAGCTTCGCTAGTACATCTCTATGGTACAAGGTCACCATATGTCAGTCATCAGTGGTTACGAGCCGACCTCAGGGCTTAGACTTTGAACTTTAACAACTTTTCATCAGTCCTAAGTCACCCATTTAGCAAGACTGTAGAGCAACGGCGCAAGCAGCAAGGCGGGCAAGAAGGATGCGACTTTGACTTTGGCAATATCGAGTAAATTTAAGCCGATGCCTAAAATCATCAGTCCGCCAACGCCGGAGGTGATGAGCACATGGGGATTGGTGACGGGGTTTGCCAGAAGTTGGGGGAGCAGACCTGCCAATAGTGACAGTCCGCCTTGATACAGCAAAATCATGAGGCTGGAGAAGCCAACGCCAATGCCGTAACTACTGGTAAGGGCGATCGCGGCTAGACCGTCCATCGTGGCTTTAATGGTTAAAACGGTGTTGTCTCCAGCAATGCCATTGTTGAGGCTCCCAATAATTGCCATCGGTCCAATGCAAAATAACAAGCTGGCGGCAACAAAGCCTTCAGTGAAACTGCCTTCGCCCTTGAAGCGTGCTTTGAGCCATTCGCCTAGCGTATAGAGGTGTTCTTCAAGCTGAAGTCCTTCACCCAGCAAGCCACCAAAGACGATCGCCAACAGTGCCAGGATAATCCCATCAACTCGTCCGGCTTGGGCTTTGAGCAGGCTACTAGCCATTGTCACACCCAGAAACAGCGTCACAAGTCCGACCCCTTGTGTGATCACTCGCTGCATCGCGGAGGGCAAGCTTTTCCGCAGTAGCAATCCTAATAGAGTGCCGAACAAAATGGTGGCAACGTTGATCCAGGTGCCGCTGGTTTTTGCCCATAAGCTGATTGTTGCGATCGGAAGAGAAGCTGTTTCCAGTAAGAGAAGCGTCAGCACAGTCGGTAGCGTTTGAGAGTCATGGCTAACCTAACGCACTTTCAACCACTGTCTGAGTTCTAGAAACAAACAAGCGTCCCTTAACTACGTGTAGTTAAGGGACGCTAAAACGCTTAAGCCTGTTGGTTTTGTTCTTAAGCGGCTGTTTGTACCTGGCTGAGCAAGCTGTGTAATTTCTCGCCTTCAATCACCTCGGTCTCTAACAGTTTGGTGGCGATCGTCTCCAGCAAGTCCTGGTTAGTCTTGATGATATTGAGTGCGTGCTGATGCGCCGTTTCTACAATATCTTTCACTTCACGATCGATCGCTTGTGCCGTTTCTTCGCTCATCACTCGGCGGGGATTGGGCGCGCCATCGCCTAGAAACTGCGCCTGTTGACCCTGTTGATACGCCAGCGGACCGAGAACTTTGCTCATGCCGTAGGTCGTCACCATACGTTCTGCCAGGTCGGTTGCCCGCTGCAAATCGTTAGACGCACCTGTGGTAATGCTGCCAAACACAACCTCTTCGGCAGAGCGTCCACCCAGCAAGGTGGCAATCTGTCCTCGCAGTTCTGCTTCGTCCATCAGAAAGCGATCTTCGGTTGGAAGTTGCAGCGTATAGCCCAGCGCTGCCATACCGCGAGGCACGATCGAGATTTTCTCGACTTTACCGCTTCCAGTCATCAGCGAACCTACCACAGCATGACCGACTTCATGGTACGCAACGATTTTCTTTTCCTTCTCGTTGAGTACTCGGCTTTTCTTCTCCAGTCCAGCGACCACTCGTTCGATCGCTTCGGCAAAGTCTTCCTGTGCGACCGTTTCGCGTTGGTTGCGGGCAGCCAGCAGTGCCGCTTCATTCACCAGGTTTGCCAGATCAGCTCCCGCAAAACCAGGGGTGCGAGTGGCGATCGCTTTCAGATCCACATCCTTACCCAGCTTTACTTTCTGAGCGTGGATCTTGAGAATCAGTTCACGACCCGATAGATCGGGGCGATCGACTAATACCTGACGGTCAAACCGACCAGGACGCAACAGCGCCGGATCTAACACTTCGGGACGGTTTGTGGCTGCCAGCACGATGACGGTTGCCTCACCCACGGCAAAGCCATCCATTTCGGCAAGCAACTGGTTCAGCGTTTGTTCCCGCTCATCATTGCCACCGTAGAAGCCACCGCTGTTACGCGACTTGCCGATCGCATCCAGCTCATCGATGAAGATGATGCAGGGAGCTTGTTTCTTCGCTTGGTCGAATAAATCTCGGACGCGCGAAGACCCAACCCCAACAAACAGCTCGACGAATTCAGAACCAGAGATGCTGAAGAACGGTACACCTGCTTCACCAGCAACCGCCTTTGCCAGCAGCGTTTTCCCGGTGCCGGGAGGTCCTACTAACAGCACCCCTTTGGGAATGCGTGCTCCAATTTCGGTGTAGCGCCCTGGTGTTTTCAGGAAATCGACAATTTCCACCAATTCAGCCTTCGCTTCTTCGACCCCAGCGACATCAGCAAAGGTGACTTTTCCTGCCTCTCCCTCGACATACACTTTGGCTTTGCTTTTGCCAATGGAAAGCACGCCCTGCGGTCCACCAGCACCACCGCCACGCCGAATAAAAAACTGCCAGATAGCAACAAAAATCAGGGGCGGAATCACCCAACTTAAAAGGCTACCAATCCAACCATTCTTAGGGGGTGGGGCAGCAGCAAATTCAACGCCCTTCTCTTCCAGTAATTTAGGCAAGCCCAGATCAAAGATTGGTGTGGTTGTAAACACTTGTCCAGGTTGACCGTCCCCAGTTTTCAATTGGAATTGAATCTGATTTTGACCGACCTGTGCTCGCTCTACTTCGCCTTCCTGTATCTGATGGATGAAGAGGCTATAAGGCACTCCAGGAATCTGAGGACCGAGGAAAATGGGCAAGGCAAAATTGACAATCAGCGATAAGCCAATCAACGCCAAAAAAATGTTGCTGATCAGGCGAGGACGAGGTGAATTCGGTTGTTCTTTAATGGGCATAACTATTACTAATCTCTAGAACGTGGAACACTCTTGTACCGAAACAGAACGCTATGGCGTTTTCGGTTAGTCAGTTAGCCACGCTACGGTAGGCAAAACATGAGTCGTTGATACGATACGTTGGTTTCTCGATCGGACACTTCATAGCAACATCGTAATTGCCAATCGATCGACGTTTCAAGCAACCTTTCATACGGATAACCGATGCCTACGAACCTGTAGATGTTCGCACAACGCACAGCGGTCACATTCAGACCTGCGAACTGTAACTGTTTTAAAGGGCCGTAAACATCCTCTTAAAGTTTGAAGCTGATGTATTTGCGGATCGGGTCAGTGGTCAGTGGTCAGACGTTAGCAGTCGTTCAGACGTTGGGCGCTCTTAGGCTACGCATCATGGTGGAAAAGCTAAAGCCCATACATTGACCAAGAGGACGACCCACATTAAGCGGTACGATGAAAAATGCAAAATGAGGAATTTCGACGCTGCTATGCCCAACGCGTATGTCATTGGTCTTGGAAAATCGGGAATGGCGGCAGCTCGATTACTCAAACGCGACGGGTGGCACGTCACAGTTAGCGATTCTGGTCTTTCCGACAGCTTGCGTCAACAGCAGCAGCAACTTGCAGCCGAAAAGATACCCGTCAATTTGAAGGAAACCTTTGACCCTCATCGGGTTGAACAGTTGCAAGCATCTCTACAGCGGCTAGTCGTCAGTCCCGGCGTTCCCTGGGATCTTCCGGGCTTGGTGCGCGCCAGAGAACTGGGGATTGAAACTATGGGTGAAACCGAGTTGGCGTGGCAGCACCTCAAGGAGTGCCGTTGGGTGGGCATTACAGGCACGAATGGCAAAACTACCACAACTGCGCTTATTGCCGCTATTTTTCAAGCAGCGGGACTATACGCACCCGCGTTCGGCAATATTGGCTATGCCGCATGTGACGTGGCGCTAGACGCTAAAAAGCCCGATTGGGCGATCGCCGAACTCAGCAGCTATCAGATTGAGTCCTCACCTTCGATCGCGCCCCGCATTGGCGTGTGGACAACGTTTACCCCCGACCATCTCAGCCGACACAAAACGCTAGAACGCTACTGCGCGATCAAGTCGCATTTGCTCCGCCAATCCCATCATCAAGTCTTCAACGGTGATGACCCATACCTGCGAAAGTTGGGAAAGCAACGGTGTCCTCCCGTACGAGACGGCGCTTGCTGGACAAGCATCGATAGCAAAGCTACGTTAGTCAGCAGTACGCCTCAAAGCGCCTACATTGAAGATGCTTGGGTGAGAACGCCAACCGAACTAATTCTGCCTGTGAGCCTGCTGCGGATGCCAGGAGCGCACAATCGGCAAAATCTTTTAATGGCAGTTGCAGTGGCAAAATTAGCAGGCATTGAGAAAAGTGCGATCGCCCACGCGATCGCCACTTTCCCTGGTGTGCCGCATCGCCTGGAATACATTCGCACCTGGCAAGGCATCGACTTCATCAACGACAGCAAAGCAACCAACTATGACGCGGCTGAAGTCGGGTTATCTGCCGTCAAGCACCCCGCTATTCTCATTGCTGGCGGCGAAGCCAAACAGGGTGACGATAACGCCTGGATTGCTGCGATTCAAGCGAAAGTCGCTGCTGTGCTCCTCATTGGCAACGCTGCATCCACCTTTGCTCAGCGTCTACAGCAGGTCGGCTACACTAATTTTGAAATTGTAGAAACGATGGAACGAGCCGTGACGCGATCGGCAGAGCTTGCCAAACACTACCAAACACCCGTCGTCCTCCTCTCCCCCGCTTGCGCCAGCTTCGACCAGTACCAAAACTTTGAACAACGCGGCGATCATTTTCGTGAGCTTTGTCAGGCGTTGCAGTAGAAGGCAGAGGGCAGAGGGCAGAAGGAAAGGCTAAAGGCTAGACTTTCACTCCTCTCACCTCTCCTGAAACTCAAAACTCAAAACTCAAAACTCAAAACTTTTCATCCCTCATCCCTCTCTCGCCTCTGGCAGAATCAGCATGGCATCACCGAAAGAGTAAAAGCGGTACTGCTCTGCGATCGCAACTCGATACAAATTCAACAACCGCTGTCGTCCTATCAACGCGCTAACTAGCATCAGCAGACTGGACTTCGGTAAATGAAAGTTCGTCATCAAGCCATCGACTACCTGCCATTGATAGCCCGGATAGATGAACAGATTTGCTTTACCACAAAAGGGTTGAATGGTGCCGCTTTGCGCTGCGGATTCTAGCGATCGCACCACCGTTGTACCCACGGCAATAATCCGTCCGCCTCTCGCCTTCGTTTGCTGAATTTTAGCGACGGTCGCTGACGGTACTTCCACCCATTCGGCGTGCATCGTGTGATCGGTGATTGTGTCTGCCTCTACCGGGCGAAAGGTGCCAATCCCCACATGCAGGGTGACAAATGCCTGCTCAATGCCGCTTGCTTGCAACCGTTGCAGCAATTCAGGTGTAAAGTGCAGCCCCGCAGTCGGAGCCGCCACCGCGCCAGGACGATCGGCATAAACGGTTTGGTACTGATCAGGCTGTGCCTCGGTTTGAGTGATATAAGGCGGCAACGGCATCTGTCCCAATTGCTGAATCCACTCGTCTAACGAGGTTCCGGTCGGTACGTCAAACTGCAAGACACGCCCACCCGTTGCATCATCGATCGCCATCACGGTTGCACTCAAGCCACCAGTCTGCTGGGCATCGTTTGCCCCTCCAAACACGATCGTTGCGCCCGGTTTCAGCCGCTTACCTGGTTTGACCAATGCCAGCCAGGAGTTCGTACTGCCATCCTCACGACTCGCATCTGCCTGAGGCTCTAGTAGCAAGACTTCCACGGGCATCCCGTTCGTTTTGTGCCCATACAGACGCGCTGGAATCACGCGAGTATTGTTTAACACCAACAAGTCACCTGATCGCAACAGGTCAGGCAACGATCGCACGATCGCGTGGCAATGCTGCACCTGATCCTTCACAACCAGTAAACGCGCACTATCACGAGGGACACAGGGCGTTTGAGCAATCAGCGCATCGGGCAGAACGTAATCGTAAGAGGCAAGCAGGCGATCGGACGGCATAGCTAGAGTTGTTGGTTGTTATTTGTTAGTTGTTGGTTGTTAGTTGTTAGAAGGTAAAAGATAGAATCAACTCAAAATTTTCTTCTGACTTCTGACTCCTCACCCCTCTCTTCTCTCTCGAATTGGGTGGAAACCCTCTTCGTGTCGGGGGCTTCTCCCCTGGTATTCACTGATACATTTAGTGAACTATAGAACATGTAGGCGTTTGACTGGTCTGGAAAAACTGTGATGGACTACCTGTATCATCTTTCAAATGCAACCCTCACCTTACGGGTTGTCGAGTATTTGCACTACTCCAGTCGGTTTCCAGTGCGCTTCATGACCGTAATTCACCAGATCGACGGCTGGATTATTAAAGTAAAAATGAGCCGCTGTTTGGAGCCTTACGAGCATGGCAACCTGCGAGCCTTCATGAACGAATTGGGTATCCCCTGCGAGCCGGGTATTCGAGTGCAGATGGCACTTTGGGGTTTAGAAACAGGGCAATCACCGGTTGATGTGATGCATCGCTATCAGGTTGCTGTAGTGTCGCACGGTACGCCCGATCGCGAGGAAATCGAGGAATTTCGTCAGCAGTTTGTACAAGGCTTGGGCTATTGCCCCGAAACACTGGCATAGCAACCAGACGCGATCGTTAATCCAGTGTAAAAGCTGCGGGGATGTAGTCTTGAAGGGTGAGGTGGTAGCCTGCGATCGCAGCCTTTGCCTGCACGGCATCAAGCGGCGTTGCCTCGTTCTGGAGCAATGCCGCTTTTTTGGGAGTCTGACGACAGCATACAAGCGCCACATCAAATTGGCAGGGCAATTCTGCCCAGGCAGGATGATCCGCTAAAAATAGTTGAGCGGTCTTCCATAATTTCGATCGCTTACGTGCGGTAATGGCAAGTGCGCCATCGTAGTCCCAGTTGCCACGACTGCGCGTTTTGACTTCAACAAATGCCAGCGCTATAGGCTGCGTCGGGTTCTGTGGTGAGGGCTGACCAATGACTAAATCCAGTTCACCCCAGCGGCAATGCCAGCGCTGTTGGAGCACTAGCCAACCTCGATCGCGCAGCCATTCAGCCACCAGCGCTTCTCCCAGTGCGCCTGCATTCGAGGCTTCAGGGTTGGTTGCCTTGCTTTTAGAGGAATGTTTGGGCGTTTGCGGCATAAGTGTTGACGTGAGCAGTCCTAAGGAGCGTGGATTAAATAAAACCGCCAAATTGTTCGTAGTAGGGGCGCACGGCTGTGCGCCCCTACGGAAAACGCCGAGGTGATTAAATTCTTGTTCCTTAGCATTGACCGTTTTGTTTTTAGAATCGACTGCTTAGCGTTAAACGTGTGAAGGGATCATCTTCCCACTATTTCAGTTTGCTGCTGTAAAGCCAGAAGCGTAACGGATTCGAGTAGGATCGGAACTGTAGCGATCGCGTTCACCCGTCTACAGAATCGGGCGATGTTCATGCGCTCAGCGTCTATAGATTAAGGGCAATCCATGTAGGGTTCGGTATTAGCATCGACAATGAGCAGCAGACAAATCGATCAAGCAGTGAGTCAGCGTCCAACGTCTTGGCTTGCAGAATTTTTAGCAGTAGTACAACGCCAGCGATGGCAGCGACGAGCGATCGCAAGCATCATCGTCGGGAGTGCTTGCATCATCGGCATGTGGGTTTTGAGTCCATTGCCTGCTTTTGCGGACGACTACAACAGAGATTTTCTGGTAGGTGGTGATTTTTCTGGGAAAGTGTTGACAGATTCCAGCTTTACCAAAGCGAACCTGCGAGGCAGCAACTTTAGCCATAGCGACCTGCACGGCGTGAGCTTTTTTGGTGCCAACCTCGAAGGGGCAAACTTTGAGGGTGCTGATCTACGAAGCGCTACCCTGGATGCCGCACGGTTTACCGCTGCCAACCTAACCAATGCGAACCTCGAAGGAGCCTTTGCCTTTAACGCCAGATTTGGGGGCGCGATCGTCGATGGTGCCGATTTCACCGATGTAGACATGCGGCAAGATGTCCTAACGCTGCTCTGCAAGTTGGCAAAGGGGAAAAATCCAGTCACGGGACGCGAAACACGAAAAACACTGAACTGCAAGAGTTAGGTTTTCGCAAAGGAATAATGCGTTGTTATCCAGTTTGCTTTCTTGGTTTGAACTCTGCCTATGAGCAATCCTTCAAAGCTTTAAGTTAAAGTTGTCCAGCAGAAGCGTTCGTTCGGGAACTGAAGCGTCTAGAGCTATACTTTCATCAAGGCATTCCGATTCCAAGTATTCGTGGACAAAAGAGACGTTATTGGAGAACGCGGCGAATCTATCTTTCGAGTTCTCATCACGCGTAAGCATCCGACTCGCGGTTATTTATTCGATCATCCATGTTTTCTTGGAGAAAAGAAGCGGACTATAGATTTTCATGTGGAACTCTTTCATGATGAGTCTTTAGTGCCCTTTTTCTTTGTGTAAGTAAAGTCAACTTCTGAGGGCTATACGTTAAAAGAGTGTCGGCTAAAAGTTCAGGTTACAGCAACCGATGTGAAGCGTCTTGCTGCTTACCCTGTCCCAACTTATATTGTTGGTATCGATGAACCAGAAGAGCGAGGTTACATTGTGTCAGCCAATGGAGAATGTAAAATGGGCTTTTCAAGTGTATGTAATGACCATCCTCTCAATCCAAATACCTTAGCGCTACTATGGGATGAAGTGTCAGCAGACTGGAGTGCTCCCAACTACCCAGAATTCCGGTCCGCCTTTTGTGATCCAAAGTGGAGGCAGTGATGAAGCAAGATTTAAAATTGTTTATTGATGAGCGTGCTCAACAGCTTGCGATCGTATATCTTACTCGCAGTCGGAATGTCGCTGTTGAGAAAATGAAGGCTGATTATGGACTCGATATGCTGGTAACGGTATTACGAGATCAATTACCAACAGGAAGAGTTTTCGGTGTTCAAATCAAAGGTCGAGATCGAGCGTTTAAGGACGTACAGCAAGAAGCTTCCCTAACGTTGTCCCAGAAAGAAAGGTATTCTGTCCAAGATCTACCGTTTCCTGTTTGTATTTTGATTTTTTCTATGGAGAATGACAAGGGTTACTACAGATGGTTGAAGTATCCTGGTGAGTCAAGCAAGCGCTTTCGTTTTTTGGAACAAAACCAGTGGCGTTCTCTGGATGAGTCCCCAAGTGAGCAGATAATTGAAGATGTTAATGCTTGGTACGACGAGAAGAACCACTCTGCTGCTTAACAGCATTTAGCCAGCCGCGATCGCTGCAAGTTTGCTGGCTGAGGACTCATTCAAAACCACGCATTGATTGTGCAATCCCCCCTTAGCTAAGTACAGGCGCTTGTACCAGGTCTTCAAAAGTGGTTTGGCGTTCACGATCGAGTTCCTGTATCCGCTGTTCCTCCGCAGAAATTTTCTTATAGTAAAACTGCCCAAGCTCCAAGGCAGTCGTGCAGTCAGTTTTTTCCCACAGCGAAATGAAGTGGCGACGGCGTTTCTCGCACATCACTTTTTCCATCGACGCGACGGCTGCCCGAATGACAAGTGCCGATCGCAGCACGTTAATGTCTCCCGTTTCGTCAAGCTGAAACAGAGCGTAGATTTTACTCATGTCGCTGGGAAAGTCAGTGCAGCGGTCTTGCAGTAGCGTCATTACATCGAGTGATGGATTGGATTCGACATCCAGCCCTTCTTCTTTGAGCGCCAAAATCTGTCGCCAGAGAAACCGATGATGGGACAGGCTAAATTCGAGATCGCGGGCTTCTAGCGCTTCCACGATCGCCTGACGGTGCAGCGGTTTGTGCAGGTAAAGACGCAGCAGTTGCCCTTCCGATTCTTCCAGCAGGTCGCGTTCGCTGCTGGTCTGCCACTTTTGCGATCGACCGTGCCACCGTTCGCCACGCACCTGGAGTCGCAGATTATCTTCTAGCTGCCGCATCAAACGACTGTTGCCCTGGCTCAATAGTTCGGCGCACTTCTGGATGTAGTGGGTACGTAGCATCGAGTTGGGCAGGTTGCCCAGCAGTTTGACGATCGCCTGCACACTCTGCTGAAACTGGTCTGCCTGGTTGAGGTCGTGTCCTGCGATCGCCTGCTGAATCTGCCAGTCAAGCCAGAGAGGGGAATCATTCAACAACTGCTGATAGTCTGCTGACGTATTCGTTTGCAGAAACTCGTCTGGGTCTTTGCCGGTCGGAATGTTGAGGATGCGAAGCTGAACTTCGCCCTGGTATGCCAGCGCTGCCACTTCCCCGATCGCCCGCTCTGCTGCTTGAGTTCCCGCGCGATCGGCATCGAAGTTAAACACAACCCGTTTCGACTCGGTATAGCGCAGCAGTTGTCGTACTTGAGCCAGACTCAGCGCCGTTCCCATCGACGCAACCACATTGGTAATGCCGGCACTATGCAGCGCAATCACATCAAAATAGCCTTCTACAACGACGGCTTGATCTTGCTTGGCGATCGCCGCCCGTGCTTTGTCCAACGCAAAAAGGATATTGCCCTTGTCGAACAGTTCGGTTTCCGGTGAGTTGAGGTATTTGGGCTGTTCGTCGCCGAGCGATCGTCCCCCAAAGCCGACGACTCGCCCTTGCAGGTCATGAATGGGAATCATGAGGCGATCGCGGAATCGATCGTAGTAACTCCCGGTTGTCCCTTTGCGTGGCACAATCAGCCCTGCTCGTTCTACCAGTGCGACGGGATAGTGCTTTTGCTCCACCAGATAACCAAACAGCGTCTCCCACCCAGCAGGCGCATAGCCCAACTGAAACTGCTGCATTGTGGCGGCACTGAGCTTCCGTTGGGCAGTGAGATACTCCAGTGCGGCTTTCCCCTGCGGTTGATTAAGCGCATGTTCAAAAAAACGTGCCGTCAGCGCCAAAATTTCGTGCAACTGCTCTCGTACCGAGATCTGCCGCTGGAGTTCCTGGCGCTGTTCCGGCTCCAGCGTTTGCACGGAAACCTGATAGCGCTTTGCCAGATCCAGCACCACTTCGCTAAAGGAATGCTTCCCTAACTCCATCAGAAACTTGATCGCATTGCCCCCCGCACCGCAGCTAAAGCAGTAGTAAAACTGTTTGCTGGGGCTGACGGTAAAGCTGGGCGATTTGTCGTCGTGAAAGGGACACAGCCCGGTAAAGTCCTTCCCCAGCTTACGAAGCACCACATGCTCAGACACGACATCCACAATGTCTGCCCGTTGGCGCACTTGTTCGATCGTGTCGGGATGAAGCCGAGGGATATCCATTGGAGACGAAGGGAGAAGTAGGGAGCGGGTGTGCTTATTGTCGCAAATTTAGTTGCTAATGGCGCACTGGCGCGATCGCACCTTCCCCTCACGCACTAAAGTGGCTGGCAGTGGGATGGAAGGTGGCGATCGCTTCACCGTTGCTTAAATACCAATCAACTTTGAGCGCTTGCTGTGGATGGACATTGTCAGGCAGAGGTTTGTATGGACTCGTAGGGCTGGATGAGAATCTCAGCCGGAATGCCCAAGGCTTGGTTCAATTTCCGAATCATTTCTAAAGACAAGGAACGTTGACGTGATAGTACCTCAGACACCTTAGCCTGACTGCCAAGACATACTTCTAAATCACGGTACGACCATCCACGAGTCTCCATATAGTATTGGATCGCTTCGATCGGATCGGGAATGTCGATCGGAACGTGCACCTTCTCATAAGCTTCCACTAAGGTGCTGAGTATCTCTAAGCGATCGCACTCAGGCGTTTCTGGCGCGGCATCAAACAATAATTCGATCGCTCGAAGGGCTTCTTGATAGTCTGCTTCAGTTCTGAGGGGGCGCAATTCCATACATCAACCGTTGATTAGATTGTTTCGGCATCAACTTTGTCATACTCGGCATGAGTGCCAACAAACCGGATGAAGATAATACCGATATGATAGCGAATCGCCACAATCAGCCGATAGCGATTAACTTTGATGTTGAAAACAACGCGGTTGTTCGCAAGGATACTGGCATGACGATGAACCGCCTTAATCTCGGCTGGACTCTGCCAATTGGCATGAGATGCTTCGTAGTACCACGCTTTCAATGCTTCTTCAGCATCTGGATGAGATGCCCAAAAGTCTCGTAAAGTGCTGCGGGAAAGGATTCGCATGGCACCTATAGTAACTTGCCCTTAATGGCGCGATCGCGATCTCACCTTCCCCTCACGCACTAAAGTAGCTGGCAGCGAGACAGTTGCTGTGGTCGATTGCTCTCACTACCACTGCTCACCTTCATTCAAATGCCGTTTTACGTAACGCTACATGGAAAGACACCAGATGTGTAGTGCCAGTTACCTTTTTCCTCGTGATCAAGGACTAGATTCGTAATACTTACACAAGGATAGTCATCAATAAAGGATTGTGCAATTGTCGGGTAGTGTGTAACGACTGCTGTCACAATTTCTAAGGGTTCAATAGGCGTTGAGTAAGATCCTGTAGAAGCTAGTGCTTTCACAGCATCAGATATGTTATTCCGCAACCATTCAACCTTTCGCTTGTATTTTTTTAGGTATGACTTGTTAGAAGTAACAAATTCTTTTATGTCATCGCGAAAAAACTTCCTTCAAAACCGCCTTGAACCATCTTGCATTCAGCAATTAGTAAAATTTTTTCCTTTTCGGAATATCCTAAAAAATCAATTTCACCAACCTCAGATGGAATTCTAATTACATTAGGTTGTCGCCCAAACTGTTTACGTATAGACTTCAATCCAATAAATCCAATACGCCGTAAGCTTTCTTCTACCGCACCTTCAAACCATCTTCCTGCTTGATTAGAAAGATTTGAGACTGCTACGTCAACTGCTTTGCTTGTCCATTCAGGGGGCACTTGCTTAAATACAAAGCCTTCAACGAGTTGATTGAAGGACTCTAGAGCCATCCTTTTAGAAAACGCAAGATGTGTTCCAGTAGTATGTGTCATTTCAAAAAATCCACGACGAAAAGTTCGATATTCTTGCTTAGGTCTCCAAAGCTCTCTCTTCTCTGCTTCCATATCAGCTTTTTTAATGGTGAAGCCATCGAGAACAATTTCGACGGCTTTCTTGGTTAGTCCTGTATGCTGATGTAAAGTGTCAATCAAATTAGAACGGTGCAGAAATAATGTAGGGAAACTTTGCGGAGCGGGCTGCGAATCTTTTATTATTATCGCTAATAAATTCACCATCTCAGCATAAGATGCACCGATCGTTTCTTTAAGAGGCTTACCAATAACTTGCTTGTGAACATTGAGATTCATAACAAATGTTGAATCTGCTCCCACAACAGAACACCTATGGGCTGTGTCACGCTTTACCAATTCTTGGATATTACATTCACGGTTTATTTCTAAGTTCCAAAAATCTCTGCCATCTTCAGGATAAATTTCAAATGTTGTGTGGTCTGGAAAAACCATGAAAGTTTGATCACTCAGTAGGTAGAGATGAACCATCTCTTCTGCGGCGATCCATATATCATCTAGCATTTCTATTAGAGATTCTTCTGGGGTATCAGGTGCTTCTTCAGGTTGTAGTAAAACTATACGCTCAGCCAAATATTTTGCAGATCTTCTGAACAAAGAGCCTATTTGTGTCCATTTACCAACTTCTTCTCCAGAGAGTTGTCCATGCTTATATTTCTCTTCAATAAGTGAAGCTTGGTCAAACTCAAAAAGGACAAATTCCATAAAGTGGCGTGAAGCCAGTTTTGGAATAGTATCCTCAAATTTTTTTGAGTAGAACTTAAATTGATGTAGCAAAATTTCATTAATTTTTTGAGAATTAGAATAGATTCCAGATGAAAATTTTGAACGTAGATGGAACTCAGATTCAATACGCAGCTTGACCTCACCTGAGTAACGCAGGGCTGATCTATTGAAAGTAGGAAAATAGACCGGGGATGTCGTGAGCCATGCGGCGCAATCCCTGGGTGATAGAGTCAAAGCCATGCCGTCGAAAGAGATTGAGCGCCATCGTCCG
>JACMKO010000431.1 GCA_014380065.1 Leptolyngbya sp. ES-bin-22
ATTTTGCCCGTTGTCAGTTGCACAATTGGCTGGTAGTACAGCAAAAGCTCTTGGCGATCGTCCTCTGGATCATCCAGGTTGGCTCGATGCTCCAGGCTAATGGCTCGGCGCAAGTCATTTTCTAATTTAAGTTTGGCCAACATGCGATTGTGCATGGTCGGCTCAAAAACTTGATGGCGGTTTTTGCCAGCCGCCTTAGCCCGGTGCAGCGCTGTGTCTGCATCTTGAAGTAAATGTTCGGGCTGAGCGTAGCGAGTCGACCCTACAGCAATTCCTGTACTAGCGGTGATGTAAACCTCTTGAGAGTCCAGGTTAAAGGGCAACGCTAAAATCTGCTGGAGTTGCTCGGCCATGCGGCTAGCATCGCGTACATCTTCAATATTGTTGAGCAAGATGGCAAATTCGTCGCCCGGCAGTCGAGCCAGTACGGCTTCCGCTGGCAAGAAACCTTTGATGCGATGGGCAAACGCAATCAAGAGCTGATCACCGATCGCATTCCCCAAACTGTTGTTGACCACCTGAAACCGATCGAGATCTAACAATAAGACCGCATAAAAGTAGAGTGGATGTTCTGCTGCATGGGCGATCGCCTGCCTGAGCCTGTCTAGGAAAAATGCCCGGTTCGGCAACCCGGTCAGCTCATCATAATAGGCATTGCGCCACAGCTGCGCTTCAGCTCGCTTGCGTTTGGTAATGTCGGTTTGGGAACCTGCCATGCGGTAGGCAGTGCCGTCGCGGTTTTGCACCGCTACACCGCGACTGAGCATCCAATGGTATGTGCCATCGTGATGCATCATGCGATGCTCATGCTCAAAATGAGCCGTTTGAGCATAGAGATGGTCGGTCAGGGTTGCTTTGAGCGATTCCAAATCATCGGGATGCACGCGGTCATACCAAAACTGGAGGCGATCGCTAAACGCGTCGTCTTGTAACCCCAGCATTTCCTTCCAGCGCGGCGAGTAATAGACCTCATCAGTTTTCAGGTTCCAATCCCATAGCCCTTCATTCGACCCTCGCACCGCCAGAGCATAGCGTTCTTCGCTTTGGCGCAGCAAAGCATTTGTCCGCGCCTGCTCCCTAACTGCTACTACAGCACCCGTCAGGCTAAACAACATGAGAGGAGTAGCAATGGGAATCCAGGAGCGCAAATGGAACAGGCCAATTCCTAGTAGCACCCACCCCAAACAGAGCACCAGCCAAGCCAGCAATCGCCGCTCAAACCGCCAACGCGTTAGAAAAAAGCTCAGTCCTGGCCCACCCACCAGCAGCAGCAATACCATCCAACCGCGACTCGGGCGATGCAGCGCATTTTGCTGCAACAGGTTACTGATAACCGTTGCCTGAAGATACACGCTACTGGTGGGAGAATTGCGGTCAAAGGGCGTTTGCAGCGAGTCGAGGGCACCAGTTGTCACCCCCAGAAGCACAATTTTGTTGCGAAAAGCCCGAGGTGAGACTTGCCCATTCACCACATCTCGATAGGAATAGTGTGTGGCTCGATGGGATGCCCCTAACCAATTAATCCAAAGCGAATGGTCTACGTTAGGCGGTACGGCTGGGTACACACCCCCATACACACTGAAAGCGGCCAGACTAAATGCCGGAACGCCCTGACGCTGAAGGTCAATTTGACGCACCAGCCCGTCTAGGTCTGCCTGCTGATACGCATGTCCACTGGCAGCAGCAGCGGCGCGGAGTAAGGGGGCGGGCAAGAGGGTAGCTCCCGTATCGTCCCACGATTGAGCCAGCACCACACAGCCTAGTCTTTGAATGGCGGCTGCCAGCTTTTGATCACCTGCATCGGGTTCTGACAGCAACACATTAAGCGCTACAACTTTAGGCTCGGCGGGTTCTAACCAGTTGAGTAAAGTGGTGTAGCGATCGCGCTCCCAGGGAAACTGCCCCATCTCCCGCAGGCTCAGCTCATCTATTTCAATGACGACAACTTCTTCACTCCAGGGAATCGCTCCCCGCAGTTGAAACAAGGTATCGTACACTAAATTCTCCAACGACTGGCCAATCCCCAATCTAAGTAGCCCCATAAGCAACAAAGCAGCGATCGCCCCCGGAAGAAATTGCTGCCAAAGTTTATTGATCGAAGGCGTAAATCGAATGGTGAGGCGTGTAGAAAGAGGGTGTGGCAACTGAGTTGTCATGGGCAACAGTTGGATCCAGCAACGGAACAATCGGGCACAGAACTGAAGCACTGAATACTAAGGACTAGAATTTCTGAACAGTTTTGTGGGCATAAAACGTCCGCAAA
>JACMKO010000432.1 GCA_014380065.1 Leptolyngbya sp. ES-bin-22
ATTCTAACCCCCTCCGTAAAGTGTCAGGGTTCCTTTAGAAAGGCTGGAGACTGTGGACAGCAGACCGATCCCAGCAGAAAGTTTCGCGATCGTTCTTATTTAAAGTCGCTTCGTTGCCATCCCGCCCTGCATTTAAATGCGGGGCTGACGGAACCAAGACCGTTAAAACGGACTCAACCTTGCCCAGTCCTCTTAAGAGGACTGGCATCCATTAACCCGCACGTTAGTCGCGGGCGGGGCAGGCAATCGTCGAGAGCCTTGTCATGCGGCCAGGTGCGATCGTTGCAGCTTGAAGTGTAACCATTCTTGCTCGAAGCGCCATCGTTCCTACTTGAAACACGATCGTTCCTGTTTCAAACGCCATCGTTCCTGTTTAAAGTGCGATCGTTCCTACTTGAAGTGCGATCGTTTCTATTTGAAGTGAGACCATTCCTGCTTGAGATGGGACTGTTCCTGTTTAGAGTGCGATCGTTCCTGTTTGAAACGACATCATTGCAGTTCAAACCGCGATCGTTTCAACTTTCAACAGGAACAGTTAAAGCAGCATCTACAGAAACCCAGTTTCTCTCACGACACACCTTACAGATGCAGATTTCGCTAGCATTCCAGCGGATGAGCGTAGAAGTTCGATCGCCAGCGTAACGGAGCATTACAACCACTCTAAAAAGGTTTGGAACAGGAGCCAAAGGTTCAAGCTGATGATGATGAGGGCAACAGACCACGCAAGCACCTTGAGCCATTTGGGATTGACAAATTCGCCCATGAGACGACGATCGCTCGTGAACATGACCAGCGGCACCACAGCAAACGACAACTGCAAGCTGAGGATGACCTGGCTGAGCACCAGCAGATTACCAGTGCTGCGCTCACCAAAGAAGACGATCACGATTACGGCAGGCACGATCGCCAACAGTCGAGTGACAATGCGCCGCAACCAGGAAGGAATGCGGAGCTGTAGAAAGCCTTCCATCACAATTTGCCCTGCCAACGTCGCCGTTAGCGTCGAGCTTTGCCCAGACGCAAGCAGCGCCAGCCCAAAGATGGTACTGGCAGCGCTCACGCCCAGCAGTGGCGACAGCAGCTTGTAAGCATCTTGAATTTCGGCGACTTCCTGATAGCCAGCCGTATGAAAGGTCGCAGCCGCAACAATCAAAATTGCGGCGTTGATGAAGAGCGCCAGCGTCAGCGCTACGGTGGAATCGATCGTGCCAAACAAAATTGCCTCCCGTCGCTTTTCGGGCGTTGGCTCCCAGGCTCGAGTTTGGACGATCGCAGAGTGCAGATACAAATTGTGCGGCATCACTGTTGCACCGAGAATGCCGATCGCAATGTAGAGCATCTCCGGGTTCCGTAAGATCTCGCGATTGGGCAAAAAGCCCTGCACAATGCTGCCCGCATCCGGGCGCGAAAACAGGATTTCGGCGGCAAAGCATGCCCCGATCGTCGCAACAAGCACGACAACGAGCGCTTCAACATAGCGAAAGCCTTTGCTTTGCAGGAAGAGCAAACCCAACACGTCGAGCGCTGTGAGGCAAACGCCCCAAAGCAGCGGTAGCCCAAAGAGCAGTTGCAGGGCGATCGCGCTGCCCAATAGTTCGGCAAGGTCACAGGCGGCGATCGCAATTTCACACAGCACCCACAGCACAAAGCTCACTTGAGGGCTAAACGAATCCCGACACATCTGCGCCAGATCTCTGCCAGTGGCGACCCCCAAACGCACACAGAGCGATTGCAGCAACACTGCCATCAAGTTTGAGAGCAAAATCACGCTCAGTAGCGTGTAGCCAAACTTAGAGCCGCCTGCCAAGTCGGTTGCCCAATTGCCAGGGTCCATATAGCCAACCGAAACCAGGTAGCCTGGTCCTGCATACGCCAGCATTTTACGCCAGAACCCCTTAACAGCAGGAATTGGAATACTGCGGTGAACCTCTGGCAAACTGGGTCTACGGTTGACTACAGGCTGTGCGTTATCGTTTGGGAAGGACATTACCTGGCTTTCACAATCTTTTCATATTTAATCTTATCACTCCTACCCGTGGTGCCTTCAATCTTGAGGCAGACCTTGCAAGTCACGTTGCAACTAAACGTTTATAAAGAAAGCTACCGTGCGTTCAAACCAGAAAGACACGGTAGCACGTACGTTTTGGAGTCACTAAAATCTGATAACCGACGCGATCAGATTTTAGAGCGCCGTCCCTTGAAGGTTTGAGGACGACACCATGCTGGTTCTAACCCGCTCGAAGCCGCCATGCCAGCAGTTTGATGGATCTTTATCGTTTAATCATGGAGTTGTGAGCGTTGAAAAGAGAAGGAAGTTTTGAGTTAATACAGCTTTCAGCAGCCAGCTTTTACCGTTTAACGTCTGTCCTCTACCGCCCACTCCTACCTGTCCGCTCGATTTCCACTCAACTGCACCAGATTGGGGCTTGTTAAACGCAGGGAGACCGTGTAAAGGTAGGGTCATCCTGGCGATCGTTGCCAGTCTCAAAGCATTTTATTGTTCTCTGTCCTTACTCATACGCTAATGGCTGAGCCGCTAATTGAACTAAAGGGAGTGTCCAGAGCCTTTGGTAGCCGTGTCATTTTAGACCGCGTTGATTTAACGCTCTATCGGGGTGACGCGTTGGGCATCATTGGTCCATCGGGTACGGGAAAATCAACGATTCTGCGGATTATCGCCGGACTAGATGTGCCCGATGAAGGCGAAATTTTTGTTGGCGGGCAGCAGCGGTTAGGGTCGATCGACGATACCCCAGACCCGCTCAACATTGGGCTGGTGTTTCAGCAGTCTGCCTTATTCGACTCGTTGACCGTGGAGGAAAATGTTGGCTTTTACCTCTTGCGGCATTCCAAGCTACCGCGCCAGCGCATTCGAGATCTAGTGAATGAAAAGCTAGAGATGGTGGGGCTACCAGGCATTGGCGATCGCTACCCCGCTCAACTTTCAGGTGGGATGCGAAAGCGTGTCAGCTTTGCGCGTGCCATCATTGCCAATCCTGATAATCCCCGCGATCGCCCGGAAGTGCTGCTTTACGATGAGCCAACCGCTGGCTTAGACCCGATCGCGTCTACCGTTCTAGAAGATGTGATCCGGCAGTTGCAGTGTATTAATGTCGGCTGTAGCAGTTATGCCATCGTGACTCACCAGGAAAGTACGGTGCGCCGCGCGGTTGATCGACTGGTCTTTCTCTATGAGGGCAAAATTCAGTGGGAAGGTACTGCCGAGGAGGTCAAAACCACGGATAATCCAATGATTCGGCAATTTGCCAGCGGCAGCACAGAAGGACCGATTCATGCGACCGGTTGATGACTTGAAGTAGTGTGAGGATAGGGTATGCAGAATTCTACAGGTAGCAGACGGCTCTCGCGATCGCTCCGGGAAAGCTCTCTGGGGCTGTTTGTTTTGTTAGCGGTAGGGCTTTTTGTGCTGCTGGTTGTCTGGCTGCGTGGGTTTAGTCCTGGTCAACGTAGTTACAACGCCTTTGTCGAATTTGATAATGCAGGTGGTATTAAGCAAGGCACACCTGTGGCCTATCGGGGTATTAAGGTGGGCGAAGTCGTTGGAGTCAAACCGCAGCCCAGAGGCGTTGTCCTCAAGGTAAAGATCTCACCCTCGGATCTCTTAATCCCCAGCAGTGCAGTGATTGAAGCGAACCAATCGGGGTTAATTGGTGAACCGTCGATCGACATTTCGCCGCTACAAGATTTGCCATCGGGTGAGATTGCCCAACCGCTCGATCGCAACTGCAACCCTAGCATCATTATTTGTAATGGCTCTCGGCTCCAGGGTCAGGCACGACTCAACGTCAACGAACTGATTCGAGCAGTGCTCCGCATTGCTAATTTGGTGAGTGACCCAGAATTTACCGCCAACGTGAACTCAGTGGCGAAAAATGCCTCCAATGCGGCGGCAGGCATTGCTAAACTGAGCCGCGAGGTCTCGAAACCCCTCAAATCGGTGGCTCCCACGCTTGAAGAATTTCGTCTGACAGCACGTCAGTTGGGGCTGACGGCACAGGAAGCGAATCGACTGCTTGCGACGAATCGGAGTTCGCTCACCACGACCTTGGACAACCTGAGCGAGGCAAGTGGTGAACTGAAGGGCGCGATCGCCAGCCTGTCTCCGGTGCTCAATCAAGTCAAGCGGACAGAAATTCTTCGTAACCTGGAAACTCTGTCTGCCAACGCTGCGGCTGCATCCGCCAATCTACGCACCTTCTCGCAAGATTTCGGCAACCCTAATAGCGTACTACTGCTCCAGCAAACGCTCGATTCTGCCCGCGCCACTTTTCAGAACACTCAGAAAATCACCTCAGACCTGGACGAGTTGACGGGTGATCCGAGCTTTCGTGTCAATCTTCGCAAACTGATTAACAGTTTAAGCAAACTCGTCTCTTCCACACAGCAGCTCCAACAGCAAGCGGAAGTTGCCCGTCTGCTTGTCCCGGTTAGTGCTGCACTTGATGTCTCTGCCAGCCCACCAGCCGTCACGACACCCACACCGGTGCCCACTGAACTGACAGCTCCTACCGCTGAGGTGCAAAAATAAAAGAGAGACGCAGCAGGAGGGCGATCGCGATGACAAGGCAGCTAATTTGTGGGGTACTGGTGGCTGCTCTTACAGCGATGCTTACAGGCTGTGATTTGTCTTCTTCTTCAGACTTTCCACCTCAGTTCGATCGCCCAAAGCCCAGTGCATCAGTCTCCAGCCCCTGGCAGTCAGCTCAACTGGCGCGCACCCTTACGAAAGCGGATGAACCAATCCTCCAAATTGCGATCAGCCCTGATGGACGGATGATCGCTAGCGG
>JACMKO010000041.1 GCA_014380065.1 Leptolyngbya sp. ES-bin-22
ACTCAAAACTCAAAATATTTCCTACGGAGACACTTCGCGCACAAAACTCAAAACTCAAAACTCAAAGCTCTCTTCCCCTCACTCCCTCACCCCTTCAACCCTTCACTCCCCCACTCCCCCTCTTGGTTGGGACACGGGACCTGGTAACGTCCTCCTCGATCTAGCGGTGCAGCGTTTCTCCAATGGCACGCAGACCTACGATCGCGATGGAGCTTGGGCAGCCAGCGGTCTACCGTGTGATGAGTTGGTAGACCAATGGCTACAGCAGCCGTTTTTCCAGCAATCGCCGCCAAAGTCAACGGGACGGGAGTTGTTTGGTGCCGCCTATTTGGAGCAATGTTTAGCAGATGCTAGCGATCGCGCCCTTAGCCATGCTGATGTGCTGGCAACGTTGGCAGCCTTTACTGCCGCGTCGATTGCCCACAGCTACCGTACCTTCTTACCCCAACTGCCCAATCAAGTTTTGCTATGCGGTGGTGGCAGTAAGAACCTATATTTGAAACAACGGTTGCAGCAGCAGCTAGGAACCATACCCGTTTTGACTACAGATGATGTGGGTCTCAACGCCGAGTTTAAGGAAGCGATCGCCTTTGCTGTGCTTGCCTACTGGCGGCAACACGGTATTCCTGGCAATCTTCCCGCTGCCACTGGCGCTGCCAGCGCTATGCTTTTAGGGGAAATCAACCAGGTCAGTGGAATGGGTGCGTGGTAGCATGAATTACCACAATCAGCATTGCGAGAAGCAAGCAAAGTAAGGGACGGCGCTGTGGCTCACACTTTTTTGATGGAGGCAGGACGCTGGTCACTTCAGGGTAACTGGCTCGAACGCAACGGCATGCCCGTGACTGTAACTGGCAAAACGCTTGTTGGCTGGAGCAGGGACGACTGGTTTACGATGGTGACAAAGCTCGTCTTTCCGGGAGCCGATCGCGAGGAAATTTCCTTTCAGTATCGGGGGCGGTTAGATGCGGGCGAACGTCAGTATACGTTCGTGCTACAACATAGTTTACTTGGTCGGGTTGAGGGCGAAGGCTGGGTCGCCCAGGAGTCGATCGTACAACGCTATTGGGTGCTGGGCGATCGACAGCGCCGTAGCGGGTTTGAAACCTTATACCGTATGGATGAT
Source organism: Leptolyngbya sp. ES-bin-22 (assembly GCA_014380065.1). Taxonomy (GTDB): domain Bacteria; phylum Cyanobacteriota; class Cyanobacteriia; order Leptolyngbyales; family Leptolyngbyaceae; genus Stenomitos. Next base: position 1,127 of record JACMKO010000041.1, read on the forward strand.
AATAAATATTATTTGTCCAGTGGCATTATGGCAGGGCATTACCTCACTAGCACGATGGAAGCAACGTTAGAACGGCACGGTGATTAGCGTTGCTTCAGCACAAAACCTATAGGCTTCCGAGCGCGCGATCGTGAGCAATAAACCACTAACGCGAAGCAATTTAGATCGCTAAAATGACTTTATGGGATTACTAGCAGTAGAAGCCACACGTAGCGCCTCTATTGGGTTCATTTTTGTCAAGGTGATCATCTACGCCACTGTGCTGAATGTCGTAGTTTTGATTTTTTGTTCAAAGGCAGAGCACGTGGCAAAACGTCCGCGCCAGTGCTTTCAACGCATCGTTTCTTGAGCGATGACACAAACCTGAAGCGTTCACTGTTTGAACGACCTTCGTCACCAATGCCTTGCACTCACTCATGGCAACGCTCATGTCGCTTTCCCGCTGACTTGCAAAGACGCTCTCACCCTCTGACGAACGTATTGTGACCCTCATTGTTAATCTGAACGCTTGTTGCACCGACCCTTCCAGCTTGGTAATTGCCCCTTCGCAAACTATGACGACAGACTCTAACGCTGGACGCTTACTGGCTAACCGTTATCGCCTTGCCGAACTGATTGGCAAAGGCGCAATGGGGCGGGTCTACCGTGCAGAAGACACGTTGCTGGGAGGAGTCATTGCGGTTAAGTTTTTAGCTCAAGCGCTGCTAAACCCCAAGATGCGCGATCGTTTCAAAAGCGAAGCGCGTACCTGCGCCCAACTAGGGCGCAAAAGCATTCACATTGTCAACGTTATCGACTACGGGGTCACAGATTACAAGGAAGAAGATGTGCCCTTCTACGTCATGGAATATTTGCAGGGGCAAAGCCTGAGCGAAGTGATTAATAATCAACCGCTCCCGCTACCTCGTTTTCTGACCCTCTCCCGGCAGATTGCACTTGGCTTGCAGTGCGCTCACCAGGGCATTGTCATTGACGGCAGTGTTTACCCCATCATCCACCGTGATGTCAAGCCCAGCAACATTTTGGTCAGCCGCGATGCGAGCCTGGGTGAGTTGGTGAAAATTCTCGATTTCGGCATCTCCAAGCTACTGCAAGCAGACAGTGAGCAGACCAGTTCCTATATGGGCACCCTGGCATATTCTTCGCCAGAGCAAATGGAAGGGCGGGAACTGGATTCGCGCTCTGACATTTATAGCTTGGGTGTCATGATGTACGAGATGCTGACAGGTAAAATGCCGCTTCATGTCGAAACACACGCCTTTGGTGCCTGGTATAAAGCGCATCATTCCCAACCACCCCGATCGTTTGAGGCTGTTGACCCTAGCCTGAAGCTACCGAAAGCGCTAGAAAATTTAGTCATGAGCTGTCTTGCCAAGACACCAAACGATCGCCCACAGTCGATCGTGGATGTCTTGAAAGCCCTGGAGCCATTAGAGCAGCGGTACAGCGACAGTGTTCGTGCGGCTAAAGACCTTGACAAAATTCTGAAACGTAAGCCGCTAGAGAGCAACCTGAAACCGCCGTCCGCCCGCGCCGCTGTCGTTGAAGAAGTTCCTTGCACAGCGACCTGGCCTAAAGAAAAGCCGATCGCGCAAATCGTCTTTGCTCAAAGTATGACCACTGGCAAAAGCACCCTACCCGCTGTCTGGGTCATGCTCTCTCAGCAGGAAATTCAAACCTTGCAGGTCTACAGGCTCTACAACGTCATCTATAAAAACTTCCTCTATGCCATGTCGCCGCACCCAACACTGCTATGGATTACAGGTATTTACAACCGCAAGCGCAGTCAGAAGCAAAACAATGGCAGCCACAGTCTAGAGCAAGGTCCTCGCTGGCTACCCTGCTACTTAGATCTCAAAACAGCGCCTGGTCAAGAAATGACCCGCTTGTTGATCGAAAAAGGGGAGTATCAGGTCTTGCTGTTTGCTTTGGAGCAACCAGAGACGTGTTCTCATGCCATGACGATCGCAATCAACCAATCACAACGGCTACAGCTACAAGAATGGGCAATCACCAGTCAGTCTTATCGATCGATAGGACAGTGTACCCTAAGTAAAAATTTGCTGAAAACAGAGTTTGATAAGCTGAAACCGCGCATCACTACTGAAATGGAAAAAGACCCTAGTGGCTCTTCCTTCGGGCACTAATCGCTTGCTGGCTTCGGCTTCGTCATACCAATTTGCATTGAAAAGGCGATACATCTTGTAGGGGCAAGGCATTGCCTTGCCCCTACCCAGCGATTGGATCTTTAGCCGTCATGCTTTAAATTAGTATCACTTCCCCTTCGGCGGGAAATAAATAATGGGATGCCAACTGCGCCGCAGCAACTCGTCAGTGAACTGTGGTGTCGACCACTTCAACAGCTTGTTTGAGTGGCTGGAGGTTGTGACGATCGCGCTCACATCTGCCATCTGCGCGGCGGCTAAGACCTCCGCAATAGGGTCGCCCTCACGTACCTCAACTGGGTCGATTGACACACCCAACGTAGCCAATGCGGTCGCGACCACCTCCAGTTCTCTCTGTGCCTTTTCAAGCTGATGATCGACTGGTACATCTCGCCGTCGTATACCATCCACAACCCAACACAGGTGTAGCCGCTGTAGGGCGATCGATGACTTTTGGATGCTTTGCTTCAAGCGCTGAATCAGGTACTGTGACGCGTCACTGCCGTGATAGGGCACCAGCAAGTAGCGACATAGATGGCGACAGCGCAGATCTAACTCCTCCGAGGTATAGGTTGCAATCAACTGCGGACGCAAAATCATCAGCGGTACCGTAAGTCGTTGCGAAAGCTCTACTGTAGTGCTGCCAAACAGCTTTTCTGCCAATAGGCTACGCGTCGGCGTGCCAACCAGAATCAAGTCCACTGCATGTTCTTCAACCGCTTTCAAAATCAAATCGGTCGGTCGACCAGATTCAACTTCTACATACACATCAATGTCTGGGGAGTGATGGTTGAGGGCAGCGCCCAAGCGTTCATGTGCCTGCTCAAGTTTCTTCACGTCTGCTCTCGGAATCCCTTCACCGTCTAGGAACGGGACGCTGTGCAGAAACACAAGTCGCTCGATGCCGCTTGCCGCAAAGCTAGGTACAAAATTGACCAAGCGATGGAGACCATCAGAGAAATCTGTACAGATAAGCAAACGCTGAAACATAACATTAAGGCTGGCAAGCACACATCATCTAGTCTGTCTTTAAACTAGCATCGCGGGATGGTATGACACAGTGCTTTTGGTAAAGTCTCTCAGGCAAGCCCATTGAGGTTGCAAGGTGCCATGTTCTGCCCGTTACCTGAGCTGATACATCTGTCAGCGACACAGCGACCAGGGGAGAATGTCGTTAGGAGCGCATAAAGGCGGCAGACTCATACAACTCAGCAAGTTGGATCGTCAAGAATGAAGCGGTGACTAATCGTAGACTAAGTAGTTGGGTTAAATTAAATGTATAACAGCTTAGCACAGCGTAACCCATGCTGCTCAACGGTTTTTGGCTTTGTGAAGAGACTATCGCGTCTTGCGATGGAACGAACCTCCCTACTCAGCAGGTAAATTAAGGAGACAAAACCCTCGTTGTGACGTTGCAAACTACTGTTAAGAGCATCAATAAGGTACGAATGTCGGTCACGCTGACCAATAATAATCAAGTTAAGCATTCAATCAATCTAGAAACGCTTCGGGCAAACCAGCGCAGACAAAGCATTAGCAAAACGCACTTGACGCCCCAACACCCCCAGCTTCCTTTCATTCTGCTTGGAAAAAAGCAAGAGACAGAGGTCGTCCACAGCGCAGAGGCTTACTGGAACTGAGGACCCGATTCTAATCCCCACTGTTGCTTGAGAAAGTGCTTGTACATGTTTTCACGTAGCACCATTTGCTCATAGAGCTTGACAAGGAAATCCTGAGCCTGTTCACGGCTCATGTTCTGCACTTGGGATTCAAAGGAACGGATACTGAATTGCTGTTCCAAGGACAGGTTAACAGGTTGGTTCATATTCGACTCCAGATTGAGAGAGTGTATTCCAACAGTCTTCCGAGCCAATCGCTCAGATCAGAAGTTACCAGCGAGGGTTGATTCCTTTCATAGTTCCCTAAAAAGAGAAATCTCTACTCGCTTTGTATTACAGAATATAACAACCATTTGACAAAAAGCCCATACCCCTCTTGGGGTAGTCTCCGCACACATCGGCTCTATCAAAAGCCTCGCCTTGGTTTTAGCTCCAGTTAAGACAACCGACAACTTACTCCATTAGCCTGCTTTGTAGCCAAAGTAACGGTGCCTACAGAGTGCTCGATCGCAAACAAACGATCTGTAATGAAATCAACTTTAATGAAACCAACTTTTTAAGCCAACTGAACGACTGGCACGTTAGGAAACCGCCAAGCCCTTGCCACGAGTAAACTTTGGTATACCCGACCAAAAAAGTCGGATATGTTTGACGGGTTTTTTACCCCGTGTTACCATCATTTGAGTCTGGTATTTAATCCTGTCCTCTGCTTTTACCAAGAGATTTCGACCCATGACTCAGGCAACTCAACTACAAACCAAATCTGCTGCTACCTTTCGTGCCCTCAAATGCAAAGAGTGCGGCGAGGAGTACGAACTTAAAGCAATGCACGTTTGCGAGTTCTGCTTCGGTCCCTTAGAGGTCGCTTATGACTACGACGCACTTCGCCGCACCGTTACCCGTGAAAGCATTCAGGCAGGACCCCATTCCATCTGGCGCTACCGCCCCTTTTTGCCCGTTGAGACCAACCAGCCGATCGATGTGGGTACAGGGCTAACCCCATTGGTGCGGGCGAATCGGTTAGCGCGTCGCCTTGGGTTAAACAAGCTGTACATCAAGAACGATGCCGTCAACATGCCTACCCTCAGCTTCAAAGATCGGGTGGTGTCGGTCGCGCTAACGCGGGCGAAGGAGCTGGGTTTCTCGACAGTCTCTTGCGCTAGCACAGGTAACCTGGCAAACTCTACGGCGGCGATCGCGGCTCACGCAGGTCTAGACTGTTGTGTCTTCATTCCCGCCGATCTGGAAGCTGGTAAAGTGATGGGTACGTTGATCTATAACCCCACTGTAATGGCAGTAAAGGGCAACTACGATCAGGTGAATCGCCTGTGTTCCGAAGTGGCGAATACGCACGGTTGGGGCTTCGTCAACATCAATCTGCGCCCCTACTATTCTGAAGGGTCTAAAACGCTGGGCTACGAAGTAGCAGAGCAGTTGGGCTGGGAACTACCCGACCATATTGTGGCACCGCTGGCATCTGGATCTTTATTCACCAAAATCTACAAGGGTTTCCGAGAATTTGTTGATGTGGGACTGGTCGCTGACAAGCACGTTCGTTTTAGCGGAGCACAGGCAGAAGGCTGCTCTCCGATCGCTCAGGCATACCGAGAGGGACGCGATTTTATCACGCCCGTGAAGCCCAGCACGATCGCCAAATCACTCGCGATCGGAAACCCCGCTGATGGTGTGTACGCGATGGACATTGCCCGTAAGACCAACGGCAACATCGAATCCGTCAACGATGCTGAAATCATCGCAGGCATCAAGCTACTGGCAGAAACTGAAGGCATCTTTACGGAAACTGCGGGTGGCACAACTGTTGCTGTTCTGCAAAAGCTGGTGGAAGCAGGCAAGATTGACCCTGACGAAACCACAGTTGTTTACATCACAGGTAACGGCTTGAAGACTCAAGAAGCGATTCAGGGTTACATCGGCGAACCGTTTACGATCGAACCTAAACTAGACAGCTTTGAGCGGGCACTCGAACGCTCACATACGCTAGAACGCCTGGAATGGCAGCAAGTTTCAGTCTAAGGATAAAGGCTTAAAGCTAAAAATGCTAAAGCAGCCGTTTATCTCTTTGCCCTTGTGCCATTTCATCCCTGATCATTCATCCTTTATCCTTTCCTCCCATGTCTATCAAAGTTCTCATTCCCACGCCGCTGCAAAAACTCACGCACAACCAGGCAACGGTTGAATGTACTGCTGATACGGTTGCTGGTTTGTTGGAGTCGCTTGAAACAAGCTGCCCTGGTATCAAAGCGCGACTGTGTGACGATCAGGGCGAACTGCGCCGTTTCGTCAACTTTTACGTGAATAGTGAAGATATTCGCTTTTTGGATGGTGCCAAAACACCGCTGAAAGATGGCGATGAGGTGAGCATCATTCCCGCGATCGCGGGTGGTTAGTTGATCTAAACGCTTAAATGTCTACAGCAAAACTGACGCTTGCCGTTTTGCAAACTGTGTTTGCGGTCTGTCGCTTTGAGCCATACGAGCCGATTCCTGCCTGGAGTTTGCAAGGCTTCTTTGCCATCACGCGAACAGCCGATGAGCTTTCGATCGTCTGTCCGCAGGCAAATGTCCCGTTAGAGATCCGGAAGACTGGCGTTGAGGGCGATTGGCGATGTTTCAAAGTTGAAGGGTCGCTGGATTTTGCCTTGACAGGTGTTTTGCTGGCGATCGCCGCACCGTTAGCAGAGGCTGGCATCAGTATTTTTGCGATCTCGACTTACAAGACAGATTACGTGTTGGTAAAGCAGCACGCGTTAGAGCAAGCGATCCAGACGTTAGCGCAAGCAGGACATCGAGTGATCGAAGAAGCCGATCATGAGGCTTCTTGATTGAGTTGCTCAACCCGTTTTAGCAAGCTGTCTCGATTTTTGCGTGCGTCAGCGTTGTTGGGGTTGATTTTGAGAGTTTTGTTGAAAGCGGCGATCGCATCCTGGTAGCGCTTTAAATTCGCCAAAGTTACGCCACGATTGAACCAGGCATCCTCACTGTTAGGCTCCAGGGCAATGGCTCGATCGTAGGATTTAACGGCATCCTGATAGCGCTTCAGGTCAAACTGCACGTTGCCACGATTGATCCACGCATTCACACGATCGGGGTCAAGCTTCACAGCCTGGTCGTAGGAGGCAAGCGCTTCTGCCGTGCGCTCGAGTTTGGTTAAAACAATGCCCCGGTTATACCAGGCGCTGCCATAGGTCGGTCGCAAGCGCACTGCTTTATCGTAGGCGGCGACCTCCTCCTGATAGCGCTGTAGCCGACCTAACGTGACACCCCGGTTGTACCAAACGTTGGCATCATTGGTGTCGATCGCCAGCGCTTTGTCATAGGCTTTCAGAGCAGCTTCTGACTGTTTGGTATCATCCAGCGCATTGCCCAAACCGACCCAGCCAGCAATCGATCGCGGATCTACGGCTGTGGCGCGCTTGTACGCCGCGATCGCCCCTTCATACTGCTTTAAATAGTAAAAAGCAGTGCCTTGACCGATCAGCGCGTCTACATTGTTTGCATCAGCGCTTAACACTTGCTTGAAAATATCCAAGGCCTGGTCTGGTTTATCGTCATCAAGCAGATCGCTGCCCTGCTTCAGCAGGCGATCGAGACCACCCGCCTGTGCTTGGATGAGCGGTTGGGCGGCTGGGCGGCTGGCAACCATTGTTTGAGTGGCAACCATTGTTTGAGGCACGCCCAATGCTTGTGCTGTTGACATGAAGGTTGGGGTTGCAATACTAACCAACAGTGCGATCAAAGCGGGTAAGTTGACAGGCTGGCTTGGCATAGAGGCTTTCCTCAAGAAGTGCGTTGGATGAGCGAGGTTGCTGTCGCTACGGCATAGGAACGGTGCGAGGCTGCCATACTTAACGGTGAGCACCAACCCTGATGAACGATCGCGGCTGACTGTGCGGTGGCATTCAAGGTCTATGGTTCCCATTTTCTCGGTTTGCTAGAGCATATTGAGCGGATCAACATCAATGGTTAAGCTGACGCTGCTGGCACACAATGAGCGCAGGGTGGTGACATCTGGTAAGGCGACTGAAGCCTCAAGCGGTAGTTTGAGCAGAATTTGCCAGTGGTAGCGACGAGCCACACGCAAAATCGTGGCGGGAGCAGGGCCTAAGCGCTCAACACCCTGTACCTCCAGGTCAGCCAGCGCTAATGCGACTCGCTCGGCTGCTTGTTGGACCGCGATCGGGCTGGTACTGCCAAACCGCAGTAAAACCAGACGGCTATAGGGGGGATAATGGAGCTGCGATCGATGCCGTAACTCGTCCTCGACAAACCGCTCATAGGCGTGTTGCTGCACCGCCTGAATAACGGGATGCTCCGGTGAGTAAGTTTGCAAAATGACCTGACCCGGCTCGTCTCCGCGTCCACAGCGACCCGCAACCTGGGTTAACGTTTGAAACGCACGCTCGTTAGCACGGTAGTCTGCCATGTGCAGTAGCCCATCGGCTGAAACGATTCCTACCAGAGTCACCTGGGGTAGATCAATACCTTTTGCCAACATTTGGGTGCCGACCAAAAGATCGGCTTCGCCATGAGCAAACTGAGTTAGCAGTGCCCGATGAGCGCCTTTAGTACGGGTAGTGTCACTGTCAAACCGAATCAGGCTCAGATCTGGGAACTCATGTGCGATCGCCTGAGCAATCCGCTGAGTCCCGCTGCCAAAGTGCTTGAAGTAAGTGGAGTGGCAGGTCGGACAGTCGTTGGGTAGCAGTCGGGAGTGATTGCAGTAATGGCACCGCAACACAGGTGTTGCCTCACTATGCACGTGATGATACGCCAGCGAAACATCGCAGTTGGGGCAGGTGACGACATAGCCACAGCTCCGGCAAGACACAAAGGTGCTGTGCCCCCGACGATGAATAAAGAGAATCCCTTGCTGCTGTCGCTCCTTTAAAGCTAGCAATGCCGATCGCAGCGATCGGCTAAAGATAGAGTGATTCCCTTGATGCAGCTCCTGACGCATATCCACGACCTTGATCGACGGTAGCGGGCGATCGGAGACACGGGAAGGGAGAGAGAGGAGGAGAGGAGAGTTTTGAGTTTGTAAGTGCGCCGCTTCGCAAGAGCGTTTTGAGTTTTGAGTCTCGACTCCTGCCTCTGGACTCCCGACTCCCGACTCCCCACTCCTACACGCAACCCAACTTTCCAACGAGGGCGTTGCCGACCCCAGCAGTAGAGGGCAGTGTTCTAGCTCAGCCCGCCAGCGAGCGACCGTGCGGGCATGGTAGCAGGGGGCTGGTTGATCTTGCTTGAAGCTGGCATCGTGCTCCTCATCCAGCACAATCAGCCCCAGATGTGGTAATGGCGCGAAGACAGCCGAGCGAGTGCCAATCACAATCTGGGCTTCACCGTTAAGCATTTGTCGCCAAGTATCGTACCGTTCGCCCTCGGACAGGGCACTGTGGTAAACGCAGACGCGGCTACCGAAACGAGCACGAAAGCGATCGGTCAACTGCGGGGTTAGCCCAATTTCGGGTACTAACACCAAGGCCGATTGCCCTTGTTGGAGTACAGGCGCGATCGCCTGCAAATAAACCTCAGTTTTACCTGATCCAGTCACCCCGTGCAGTAGAACTTCAGCAAAGCCAGCTAATGCCCAAATGTGCTCTAGAGCCACTGTTTGGTCGGGTGTTAGCGGCTTTGCCAAATCCCCTGTGACGGCTGACTCGCCCTCGCGCCGGAGCACTTCACGCGGCTGGATGACCACCTGCCCCTTCTGCGCCAGCCCTTTTAGAGTGGTAGAACTGGTCTGGCACAGTTGAAGCAGTTCGGTTAACCACAGTTCGCCCCCTTGCCGCCGCAGCACCGCCAGAATCTCCTGCTGTCTGGGCGTGAGGTCAGAGGGTGATGGTGAAGCGACGAGTGTGACTGCCAGCTTCTGCTTGGGACGGACGGGAGCAGGCGGTTCTAGATACTGGTCAACTAAGCCATGTTTGACTAGCTCTTGCAAGCCCCGGCGTGCCCCCTCACACTGCCGCTGCAAGTACTGCCAGCTATAGTCACCCGTTTTGCTGGCATGAAGGAGCGTAAGAATCTGTTGAGCGGCGGAAGAGAGCGGCGATCGGGCCGTGGGAAGAGCAGGCACGGGAGCAGTCGGTGAGGGTACGATCGCCCCAGTTTCCTCGATCACCGCCACAGGTGGCACCAACCGAATGCGCCGCTGCGATCGCGATAGTAGTCCCGGCGGTAGCGCCACGCGGACAACCTGCATGAGAGACGTGCAGTAGTAGTCGGCAACGCGGTTCAGCAGATGCCAATAAGTAGCTGAGAAGAAGCCCGACTGTACCGTGTCTTCTACATCCCGGATCTGGGTTGGGTCTAAGCCTATAGGGGGTTGATCCAGGCAGCGAATGGCGATCGCCCCTACTTGCTGCATGCCAAACGGCACACTCAAAATATCACCAGGCTGCGCTACTAGGTGCGGCGGCAAATGGTAGGTAAAAATGCCTTGCGCACCTGGGCAATCAACTAGCACTTCGACCCAGATTGCGGACGTGTTTGCTCGATAGTGGGTTCCAGGCTCAGCCAAAACAGACATGTAAAAGTCAACACTTTAGAGGGACGGCATTGTGGCAACGAGACTAGATCGCAGCAGCAGGACTGGGAGCAATCGCAGTCCGACAAAAAGCTTAATGCTCTTCGCTTGGCGCTGGTAAGGCGCACTGCAACACTACATTCTCCACGCTCTAGCTTGTGTCTTCACACTCTAGCTTCTGACAGAGGGGTTTTCACCCTATCGATAGAGAGGAGAACGATTAATTGTATGGGAGCCTTTTGAAATGAGTGGGTGGTTGACCGCCGCCCCTTGGTCATCGGCAGCAAGAAGACCAGCAGATCTTTCTGCAAAGACGTGTTGAGGTCGGCATAAGCGGACTGAATCGACAAGCCTGTGCTTGAG